>CALUJT010000111.1 GCA_944321005.1 uncultured Atopobiaceae bacterium
GCGCGCTCGTGGCCGGGGTCGCGGAACGGCTCGTCGCGGCAGATGAGCTTCACGAGCGTGTCCTGGCAGACGTCCTCGGCGTCGGCCGTCGAGCGCAGGTAGGTGTAGCACACGCGCAGGACGAGGTCGGCATAGTCGCGCACGAGCCGCTCGGGGTCGCGGTCGGGTGCATTGCGGGGGATCTGCATCGGCCAGCCTCCTCTCATGTCCGTCTCTTCTTCTCCGGGACGCGGCCGCCATCCCGTCACCTACTAAACACGCTCGAGCGTGAAACGTGACAACCCAAACGAATCCTAGGGTGAGTCTCACGGCTCCATTTCCGTTATCGGCAAACTATTCGCCTAAGAAGTATACTTATCTTTCACTTAGTCTGCCGTTAACGGAGGATGGCCATGACATTTCTCACGGTTGCTGAAGCCGCGCGGCTCTGGGGCGTCTCCGAGCGCACGGTACGCAACTACTGTGCCGATGGCCGCATCCCAGGCGCCGAGCTTATTGGAAAGACGTGGGCCATCCCGGAGGGCGCCGAACGTCCGGGCCGCAGGCCGCGAACGCAGACGAAGCCGCGCGCGCTTCTCGACGCGCTGCGCGAGGAGAAAACCGCCGGAACATCCGGGGGCATCTACCATCACGTCCAGGTTGAGTTTGCCTACAACTCCAACCACATCGAGGGGAGCCGACTCACGCACGAGCAGACCCGGCTCATCTTCGAGACCAACACGATCAGCGTCGCGGCTACGGTGCGCGTGGACGACATCCTGGAGACCGCGAACCACTTCCGGTGCGTCGACACGATCATCGACTCCGCCAACCGGCACCTGACTGAGCGCCTCATCAAGGGCCTGCACGCCCAGCTCAAGCAGGGAACAACCGACAGCCGCAAGGGCTGGTTCGCGGTCGGCGACTACAAGCGCCTTCCCAACGAGGTGGGCGGACGCGAGACGGCGGACCCCGAGGAGGTCGCGGGCCGCATGGCGGAGCTCATTGAGAAGTACGAGGCTCTGCCGATAAGGACGCTCGAGGACGTGGTCGCGTTCCACGCCGAGTTCGAGGCCATCCATCCCTTCCAGGACGGGAATGGCCGCGTGGGCAGGCTCGTCATGTTCAAGGAGTGCCTGCGCAACGACATCACGCCCTTCATCATCACGGACGAGGTAAAGCTGTTCTACTATCGCGGGCTCTCGCAGTGGGGCCGGGAGCGGGGCTACCTTCTCGACACGTGTCTCGCGGCTCAGGACGCCTTTGCCGAGCTGCTCAGGCACTTCCGCATCGAGGGGTAGACATCGTAATGCGGTATCACTCTCGTTGACATTTGATGCAAGATGTCAACCAACGCTCCTTTGATTCCACTTGCGCTCGACCTCATACTGGTGATAGCGGAAGCCGCCACGTCGAGGGGGCATCATGAACGCAACCGTCAACATAGGCCGCACGATCGCGCGGGAACGCCGTGGCAGGGGCGTCACGCAGGAGGCACTCGCTGCCCACCTCGGCGTATCGAAGGCCGCAGTGAGCAAATGGGAGCTCGGGCAGAGCCTGCCGGACGTGAGCCTGCTGCCGCGCATCGCCGCGTACTTCTCGCTCACCCTGGACGAGCTCTTCGACTGGCGCGACGAGCTCACCCAGGAGGAGTCCGCCGCTCTCTACGCCGAGGTCTACGCTCTGAGCGAGAAGGACCTCGCCACGGCGCACGAGCGGCTGCGCGCGCTCGCGGCGGAGCACTGCTCGGACGCGAATCTGCTGCTCATGCTGGCGTCGCTCCTCACGGTGTGGGCGGGTGGTATGGCAACGCCGTTCGCGTCGGCGGGCGAGAGAAACGACGCGACCGACGCTGACGCGCTTGTCGACGAGGCGCTTGCCTTGATCGACCGCGTGCTCGAGGTGGCAACGGACCCGTCGACCCTCTACCTCGCGCAGCAGCAGAAGGCCACGACGCTCTTCCAGGCGGGACGCCTCGAGGAGGCGGCGGCGCTGCTGGAGCCGCTCGTGCGCCGACAGGACGCGGGCGCCCCTACGATGCTTTTGGCCTCTGCCTACCGCAAGCTCGGTCGTGACGGCGAGGCCCTCGAGCTCCTGCAGGCCGAGCGCCTGCGCGCGGCGAGCTTCGTGCTCTCGTCGCTCATGCAGGAGGCGGGCATGCGTGACGACGCCACGTTCGCACTCGCGGCAGGTGGCGCCGCCAAGGTGGTCTTCGAGGCGCTCGACATGGGCGCGGTGAGCCCGTTCTTCTCGGTGACGATGTCCCTCGAGGTCGCGGAGACCCTGCGTCGCGCAGGTGAGAAGGACGGGGCGCTCGAGGCGCTTGCGCATGCGGTCGATGCCCTGGCGGCGATCCCGGCGAATCCGGATCCGTCCAGCTCCCCGCTCTGGGACCGCATGGCCGACCGCCTCGACCCCTCCCGCGCCGGCGAGGCCTGGGCCAAGCACAAGGAGCGCAAGGCAAACGAGGCCGCTGCGCTCATGCGCCGCGCGCTCGTCGAGGAGGTCACGTCCCCCGAGTGGCGCGAGCTCGCGGGCGACGACCCGCGCTACCAGGGGATCGTCGCAGCGCTGAAGCGGCTACTAGCATATACGGACCCTGCGGCGACGGACCAACGCGATCGCTGACCTCAGTTCGGGCAGTAATTCAATCGCCATGTTTCTGCGGACAAAACTGGTCGTCTGAGGAGGCGATTTTGTCCGGAGAAACATGGCGATTGAACGGTGCCGCAAAGTTGGCAAGAGGCTCGTGACGGAAATCAGTCCGCGCGGAGCGCGTCGAGCAGCGGAACGTCCCGCAGCCGGTGCATCGCGTACACGCAGCTGGCGAGAAGGACGAGCGCAACCAGCACCACCGCCCCCGCCACGTGCGCCCAGGGAACGACGAGGCCCAGGCTCCGCACGCTGATGCCGCCCCGCACGTAGAGCCAGACGTCAAACGCGAGCGCCACGGCAAGACCGAGCGCAAGGCCACACGCCGCCGTCCGCGCGCACTCGTACGCGAGCATCCGTCGCAGCGCCCGCTCCCCCCATCCCACGGAGCGCAGCACGGCAAAGTCATGCCCGCGCAGCAGCACGCTCGCGGCCGAGGCGTTGAAGGCGCTCGCCAGGCCGACCGCGGCGGCGACGATGCCGACTCCCGAGAGCAGAACCTCTAGCGCCGTATAGAACACCTGAGCCCGATGCGTCTCGGCCCGCTCGTCCACGGCCCCATCCAAGGCGGCGAGCGCGGGATCCTCCTCGAGCAGACGCTCGACGTCCTCAGCGGCGCGCACCGAGTCCTCCGCCGTAGCGTAGAGCGTGACGAAGCCGTACCCAACGAGATCCCGGTCAACGTTCGCGACGGTGGACGCCGATGCGAGCACCGTGGGAAGCACGCTCTCAAGCTCGCCACGCGTGAGCCAGAACCACCCCGGCACACCGTCGAGAAGCCCCACGACCTCCCACGACACGCCCGCCCCGACGACGGAGAGCCTCGTGCCGAGAAGCGCCTCGGAAAACGGCCGCTCCCCCGCGCGATCCGCGTCGGTCACCTCGTTCACGACGATGCAGCCGCCCGGGTCCGCCGCGGCACCCACCTCCTCGCACAGGCGTGCCCATGTGGCGTCGTCAACGTAGAGGACCGTTCCGAAGACGTTGCCGTCAGGACGCCAGATCTCCCCGTCGGCCCACTCTGCCACGGCATTGTCGTCCAGATCCAGAGAGACCTGCGTCTTGGACACGAAGCCCGCCTCGTCAATGCCCTCCAGTGTCCGCAGCCGCTCCAGCAGCGCCGGCAGGTAGGCAAGCTCGCTTTTGGCACCCAGCGCAGCCGCAGCTCCCTCGCGACTCACCTTCGCGCTCACGTCCGCAGGCGTTCCCTCGAAGATGGTCTCCCCCTGATAGGTCGCCAGGATGCCGCCGCCCACCAGAAGCGTCACGGAAAGTGCGAGCGCGGCCATCGTCGCCCTCCCGCGTGCCCTACCCGCTCGATGGAAGCGCCGGGCGAGAAGGACGGGGAGGTCGTGACCCCCCGTCGTTCGTCGGAGGCGGAAAGGCCCGCCGCTCGAACAGCTTCGGCGCAGAGGGCACGCCTGCAGAACTCGCGGCGGGCCTTTCCGCCTCCGACGAACGCCTACATTGCCGCCGCGCATGGCTTCTACTGCGGGCAGACGGCTCGCACGGAGCGCGGGCGCAAGCGCGCCGACAAGCACGGCGGCCACGGACACGCATGCAGCGACGAGGAGCGCAGTAGGCTCCACATTCAACGCAATCGGCAGACCGCCCGTTACCCATGTCGTACCCTCAGCGGCGAGCGACAGCGCCACGGCGTCCAAGGCCACGCCGAGCACAAGCCCCGCAGGGACTCCAACGGCGCAGAGCAGCGCCGCCTCCGCGAGAACGACGCGCACGAGCTGGCGACGGGACGCCCCCGCAGAGGAGAGCAGGCCGAACTGGCGCACGCGCTCCGCGACCGAGACGCGGAAGGCGCCCGATATGAGCGTGACGGTCACGAGGCACGCTAGGGCAGAGGCAAACGCGCCAGCAAGCCCGACGCTCATGTCAATGCCACCGCTGTTCCCCAGGCTCAGGTACTCCAGGAGGGCGTAGTGATAGGAGGAGGACCCGCCCTGCTCGCAGATGCCCTCCGCAACCGGGTCGAGCTCGCTTACGGCAAGGCCGGGCGCCGCCCACGCAAAGATCAGCGGCTCCGGCCCGAAGTCCGGCTCGCCCGGGCAGACGTAGGCCACGTCCGCGTCCCCGTCGACGACGCCCACGACGGTCAGGGCCCGGGGCTCGCCCACGTCCGCGAGCTCCTCGGCCAGCTGCGCGACGCCCTTCTCGTCAAGCTCGTAGCTCGGGGGATATTCGTAAGCCGAAATGTCGCCCGACGTTCGCTGACGACGCCCGAGCGAGAGCTCGACCGTCGAGCCCACGGGCCACGTCTCCGCCCAGTACGCGGGCACCGCGATCTCACCCGGCGTCTCCGGCCAGCGGCCGTCCGCGAGAGGCGGCTCCACGACGAGGTCCTTCTCGCCCGTCAGCGTGGTAACGACGTTGAGCAGCGGAACCTCAGCATCTCCCGTGAGCGTCGCGCCGAGGTCTCGTCGCACGGCGAGAGGGTCACCGAGCTCGTCCTCAACGCGTGCGAGCTGATCCTCGCCGATCTGCGAGAAGCTCACCTGCCAGGCGCCCTCGGACGCCCCCTCGCTCGCGACGAGCGAGGCGCGCAGACTCCCAACCAGCACCAGCACGAAGGTGAGCAGCGCGCACGCGAGCGCCACGCCCGCCGCGGTCACGACCGTGCGCGTGCGGTTGGCGGCGAGCGAGCGAATGGCGTAGCGCGTGAAGACGCTGAGCTGGATGGACATGGGCACCACTCATACCATCTTGCAGCACGAGAAGGACCGGCACCAGTGACACATCCGTCACACGGCGACCTGCCCATATAACAAATCGGTCACTGGTCTCGCGCGCGGGAGGCGCATACGCTCGAGACAACGGAATGGGAGGTGGCGCATGGCACGGAGGGCTTCATCCACGGGACGTCACGCGAGGCGCAGGGCGAGGGGCCACGGCATCTTCCGCATGCAGCTCGCACGGGCCGCGCATTCCCGGATGGCCCGCTACGCCTTCCTCTTCATGCTGCTGGTGGTGGCCGCCTCCTTTGCCCAGACGCTCGCCTCCTTCTGGGGGCACGACGCGGGCGAGCTCCCCTCCGCTGCCGTGGGCTGGGCGGGAAACGCGGACTATCTCAGCGTGGCGCCCTGGGCGGTGCTCGTCTTCTTCCTGCTCTTCATCGTCTCGTCCTCGGCCTTCGCCGACACGCTCTACCTTGACGTGCGATGCCGTGCGGCAGGCTGCGTGGCAACGAGGACGACCACCGCCCGCTACGTCTGGGCGACAGCGGGTGCGGCGGCGCTCGCCGCCTTTGTCGTCGTGCTCGTGCCGCTGCTCGTCTCGCAGGCGCTGGCGCTTCTCGTCTTTCCCGTGAGCGCGCCCGACGGCTTTGTCACGAGCTTCAACGACGCCGCCTCCATGCCGGACGTCTTTGGCACCGGTTCGATGGAGCTCCCGCTCTGGGACCTGCGGTGGTCGCACCCCTACCTCTATAACCTAATCTTCATCTGCTACGACGCCCTCTGGGCGGCTATCATGGCGGCTGCGTCCGTGGCCGTCTCGCTCTACACGAGGAAGAGCCGCCTGGTGGTGCTCGGCGCGCCGACGCTCGTCTACCTGCTCTCCCTGTTTGTGCTGCCGAGGTGGGCCTCGCTCTCGAGCTACCTCTACCCCAGCGCCACGTCCGAGGGCTCGCTCGCCTTCATGGCGTGCGCGCCCGTTGCGGTGGCGCTTGTGGTGGCGGCCGCCATAGCGTGGGCTCTCGCGCGCGGAAGGGACGTGCTGCTATGAGCTCCCTGGCCAATACCCTGCGCCTGCGCGTGCTCGACCGGCGCTGTCGCCGGGCACTCGTCATCGTGCTCGCTCTGCGCGCCTGGCAGTGGTTCGCGCGGCCCATCGACTTTTGGAACCATGTCCCGGGCACGAGCGGGGCGCTCTATGGCTACATGTGGGTGACGGACGCCAACTACGCCGCGCTCCTCCTCGTGCCGCTCCTCGTCTACGCGTGCGCGGGCTGCCTCGAGGGCCTGCTCGACGCGCACCGTCTCGTGCGGACGCGCTCGCGCGGCTGGGCGGCGGTGGACTTCCTCGGCATCGCCGCGGGCAAGGCGCTCACGCTCTCCGCAGTCGTGCTTGCGAGCGGGCTCGTCGTCGCCCTGCCGCAGGTCCCCGCCGAGGCGCTGACGCCGCAGCTCGTGCTCGCGTTTCTCGGCATCCTCGCGCGCCAGGCGCTCTTCTTCCTCGTGTGCGCCGCGCTCATGCTCGCCGCGTATGCGCCCACCTCGCTCGTGCCGGCCGCTGCTGTTGCGGCGCTCGCCTACGGCGCGGTCGGCTACCTCCTCCAGGGACGGCTCCTGAACGACACCCCGCTCGACCGCTGGGGATGGCTCTGCGCGATGCCACCCCGCAACGTGCCGGACGCCGTCGATACGCTCGCCTGCATGGCAAAGTACGCCGTCGCGATCGTCGCGCTCGCGGGGGTGGCGGCGCTCGCGCTGCGTCGGCGCGACGTGCTCGGCGAGGGTAGCGGGTCAGGCGAGAAGGACGCGCGCGGCGAGAGGCGCCATGTCCTCTGGCTCCCCCTGCGCCGCCGCTACCTGGGGCGCGTTTGCGCCTGCATGGGCGCCGCGGCCATCGTGGCCTTCCTCCTGTCACGCGGCAACCCCGCCTACGCCCTCGCGCGCCTTCACGCCGGTGCGATCTTTCTCCCCAACGACCTAGGCATCGACCTCTTTGGCACGGTCGGCGCCCTCCTGCCCCCGCTCGCCCTCGCCTGGCTCCTCGCCGGCTTCCTCACCGCCGACCTCACCCACGCCCCCCTCCTCTGGCCCCGTCTGTCAATTGGGGACGTGTTATTTCGTGCAGACAAAATG
>CALUJT010000112.1 GCA_944321005.1 uncultured Atopobiaceae bacterium
GCGAGACCTACGGCACTATGGTCTACCAGGAGCAGGTCATGAAGATCTCGATGAAAATGTCGGGATTCTCGGCCGGCGAGTCGGACTCGCGCATCAGAAAGCCCGTGGCGAAGAAGAAGATCAAGCTCCTCACCTCCACCGTCTTCCACTGGGACGACGGCAAGGACGAGACCACCTACGACCACTGGATGAACGGCGCGGTCACCAACGGCTACAAGAAGGAGATCGCGCAGCGCATCTGGGACGACGTCCTCGAGTTCGCGTCCTACGCGTTCAACAAGTCACACTCCGCCGGCTACGCCATCCTCGTCATGCAGACGGCCTGGCTGAAGGCCCACTACCCGCGCGAGTACATGGCATCGGTCCTCACGTCCTACATGGGCAAGACCGACAAGATCGTCCACTACGTCACGGCCTACCGCCACGAGGGCGTGGCCATCCTGCCGCCCGACATCAACGAGTCCGGCCGCGACTTCACGGCCGTTCCCGAGGGCGTGCGCTTCGGCTTTGCCGGCATCCGCGGCGTGGGCGAGGGCGTGGGCGAGGCCATCATGGCGGAGCGCGAGAAGAACGGCCCCTTCGAGAACCTCCACGACTTCGTGGAGCGCATGGACACCGGCCAGGCCAACCGCCGCGTGGTGGAGGCGCTCATCTGCTCGGGCGCCTTCGACTCCACCGGCTACACCCGCATGCAGCTCATGCGCTTCGTGGACAAGGCCAACCCGGAGAACATCATCGACGCCGCGGCAAAGCGCCAGAAGACGCGCGCGGCCGGACAGTTCTCCATGTTCGACCTCTTTGGAGACGTGGAGGGCTCCGGCTGGGAGAGCACCGTCCCCGAGCCGGACGGCGAGGAGTGGGACCGCTCGACCAAGCTCGCCAAGGAGCACGAGGTCCTGGGCCTCTACGTCTCGGACCACCCGCTGCGCCCCTACGAGTACGCGCTCGCCAAGAACCGCGACTACACCATCGCCGACATCGAGGTCGCCGAGGAGGTCACGGACGCCACGGGCGGCGTCCACGAGCGCTTCAAGGTGCCCGAGGGCAAGGTCATCCGGCTCGCCGGCATGCTCGGAGCCATCCAGAAGAAGACCACCAAGAACGGCGACTCCATGGCCATCGTGACGCTCGAGGACATGGAGGGGGAGGTCACGCTCGTCATCTTCCCCAAGCTCTACAAGAAGTGCGCCCAGACCCTCGCGGGCGAGGTGGACGAGGAGACCGGTGAGAGCACGGGCGACGTCTTCGTCAAGGTGGAGGGCAAGCTCGAGCGCTCCGACCGCGGCAACCAGATCATCTGCATGTCCGTGGAGCCGCTCGTCCTGGACGAGAAGTCCAACCGGCCCAAGGTCATGGAGGTCAACATTCCCGCGGGCCTGCTCACGCGCCCCTACATGGACAGCCTCGGACAGATTCTCGGGCGCTATCCCGGGCTCGACCACGTGGAGCTGCGGGTGGAGTCTTCCTCCGGTGACATCATGCGCATGGAGCTCCCCACCAGGATCGACGCGCGCAACATGGTGCTCCTGGCCGAGATGGTGGACCTCGTGGGCCGTCAGGGCCACGTGAAGGTGGCGTAGGGGGGCTCCCCGTCGTATGGCGGGGCCTCTCGCTGGGTAGGATTACCGGTATGACGTCGCAGTGGGCGGCGCCGCCCGGGAGAGAGGATTTGCCATGGCCGAGGTCAAGTTCTACCGCTGCAACCACTGCGGCAACGTCGTCGCCGTCGTGAGGGACGGGGGCGTCACCCCCAGCTGCTGCGGCGAGCCGATGGAGCTGCTCGTCGCCGGCTCCACGGACGCGGCTGCCGAGAAGCACGTGCCCGTCGTCACCAAGGACGGCAACCACATCGTCGTGCGCGTGGGGGCGGTCGACCACCCCATGGCGCCCGAGCACTACATCGAGTGGATCGCGCTCGCGACGGACGGCAAGCTCTGCCTCAAGCACCTCAGGCCGGGCGACGAGCCGGCAACCAAGTTCGGCGCCTGCTGCGCCGAGGGCGGCACCGTCTACGCGTACTGCAACCTCCACGGCCTCTGGAAGGCCGACCTCTAGCAGCTGCTCGGCGGGTGCGTGCGAGTGCCCGCCCAAGGCCGCTCGCGGCGACTCGGGCCCCGGGAGACCGGGGCCCTTCCGTTTTCGGGGGGCGGGCTGTGAGACAATGGGACGAGAAGAGAGACGCCGTCGACGGGAGCCGGGCATGAGGATAGCGATCGCACAGACGAGCACGCGCGCAGGCGACTTCGAAGCCGTGACGGCGCGCATGGTGGAGCTCTCCGTCCGCGCGGCGGAGCGCGGCGCGGACCTTCTCGTCTTCCCCGCCCCCTCGCTGTGCGGGTCGTGCCCCGTGGCGTACCCGGACAGGGAGGGGTACCTGCTCGACCTCGCCGAGTGCCTCGTGCGCCTGGCGGACGAGCTCTCCTGCCCCTGCCTCGTGCCCGTGCTCACGGACTTCGACGGCGTCCCCCTGCCCGAGGCCATGCTCATAGCGGACGGAGACATCACGCCCGTGCGCCTCGCCACCTACCTCTCCGCCCTGGCGCAGGGGGACGGGGAGCCCGATGCGCGGGCGCTCCCCGAGCTGGAGTTCGCCGGCGCGCGGCTGGGCGTGGCCTTCACCTACGACGACCTGGACGAGTACGACGACTACCAGTACGACGTCGACGTCATCCTCTTCCTCTCGGGCTACGGGTTCGCGACGGACGACCCCTCGAGCGCCCTCGGGAGCTCGCTCTCCGAGGGGCGCTTCCTGGCGGACGCGGAGGCCACGGGGGCCTGGATCGTGGGCGTGGGCGCGCTGGGCTGCTACGAGTCCCAGGTCTTCTGCGGGTCGAGCTTCGTCCTCGCTCCCTGGGGCGAGCTCGCGGCGCAGGCGCCGAGCCTCGAGGAGGCCCTTCTCGTGTGCGACGTGGACCCCTCCGCCGAGGGGCCCCTCGCGGAGCCCCTCGCGCCCGAGGTCTACGACGCCCCGCTCGCCACCTGGGGCGCGCTCGTGAGCGGGCTCACCGCCGCGCTCGAGCGCTCGGGCTGTGAGGACGCCTGCGTGCTCGTGGACGGGAGCCTGGGGTCGCTTCTCGTGGCCACGCTCGCCACGGACGCCCTCGGCCCCATGCACGTTCGGGCGCTCGTGGCCGCGGCGGACGACGAGTCCCTCTCGGCCGCGGAGCGGGCGGTCCGCGCCCTTCGCCTGCCCGAGGACGCCGTCGTGCGCCTCGACCCTCCCGGCGAGGGGGACGCCCGGCTGGCGGCCGACCTCGCGCAGGTCCGCCTCGCGGAGCTCGCCCGGCGGACGGGCGCGCTCCCCCTTGGCTCCGACGACAAGACGGCGTTTGCGCTCGAGCATCCCCGCGGCGTCGTCGCGGCTCGCCTCCAGCCCATAGGCGACCTCTATCGCTCCGACGTCGTCGCGCTCGCCCACATGCGCAACACCGTCTCCCCCGTGATCCCCGCCTTCGCCTTCGCGGGGGTGGCTGCGCCCGACGTCGAGGGGCTCGCGGAGGCGTTTCCCACGGGCGAGGGGCGGATCGAGTTTGCGGACCTCGTTCTCTCCAGCAGGGTGGAGTGGGAGCTCCCGCTCACGGACATCGTGGCGGAGCGCGGGCACGAGGGGCTTGTCCTCGCCATCCTCGCGCGCCTGAGGGAGACGGCGCCCGTGCGCGCGTGCCGCGGCGCGGTGCTGGCCGTCTCGTCCAGGACGCTCGAGGAGGCGCGCGAGCCGTGGGGCCTCGCCTGGGCGGACCGCGTGCGCGCCCGGGACGAGCGCGCCGGCGAGGGCATCATGCGCGCGCTCGCCCGGGGCGTCGGGGGCGCGGGGGAGGGGGGCCGGGAGGACGAGAAGGACGAGGGGCCGCAGGCGCCCACCGAGGCGGAGCAGCGTCGGGACATGAGCGACCTCGTCGGGTACCTGAGGGACTTCCTGCCGGGGGGCGGGTTCTCGGCCATGGGGCCCGACCAGCCGGGTCAGCCGCCTGCAGAGCAGCAGAGGGGCCGTCACGGCGGCGAGGGCGGGCCCGCGCACCCCCTGTGGGAGGGGCCCTTCTCCGAGAACTGACGCCGCACCCGCTTGCCTTCCTCCCTGTCCGTGCTATTATGGAACGGACGTTCGCATCGCGAGACGCCCTTTTGGTCTCGCACGCTCACATGGGGAGGTGACGGCGCCTGGTCGTCCTTGGCATAGACCCGGGCCTGGCCCACACGGGCTGGGGCGTGGTCGAGACGCGCGGCGCCGCCTGTCGCGCCCGGGCGTACGGCTGCGTCACCACGCACGCGAGCGAGCCCATCGACATGCGCCTCGGCAGGATCTACGCCGAGCTCCGGCGCGTCATAGAGCGATACGGACCCACGGAGCTCGCCATCGAGAGCATCTACTTCGGGGAGAACACCAAGTCGGCCATCGCAACCGCCCAGGCCCGCGGCGCCGCGATAGTCGCCTGCTCCACGGCGGGGCTCACGGTGGGGGAGTACACCCCCATGCAGATCAAGCAGGCGGTGGTGGGCACCGGCGCGGCGGACAAGCGCCAGGTTATCTACATGGTGAGGAGCGTCCTCGCCCTCGACCACGACCCGCGCCCGGACCACGCGGCGGACGCCCTGGCGGCGGCGGTCTGCCACGCCAACGTAACCAGAACCAAGAGCCTCGAGGAGGCAAGGAGGGTCCTCACGTGATAGTCCAGCTCACCGGCACGCTGCTCGAGGTGCTCCCCAGCCGCATCGTGCTGGACGTGGGGGGCGTGGGATACGAGCTCGGCGTCTCGTCCACCACCGCCGCGGCGCTCCCGCACGCGGGGGAGGCTGGCGTGACCGTGCTCGCCCGCATGATCGTGCGCGAGGACGCGATGGAGCTCTACGGCTTTGCCACGCGCGACGAGCGAGCCCTCTTCGACCAGCTGCGGGCCATCTCCGGTGTGGGCCCGCGCCTCGCGCTCGCCGTGCTCTCGACCTTCACGCCGGCCGCGCTCGCTCAGATCGTGACCGCGCAGGACGCCGCGCGCATGGCGCAGGTCCCCGGCGTGGGCCGCAAGAAGGCGAGCCGCCTCATTGTGGAGCTCTCGGACGTCTTCTCAAAGAACGCCGAGCTCAGGGGACTCGTTGGGCTCTCCGAGCCGGACGCGGCGTCGCTCCCCCTCTCCCAGGCCGCGGCGAGCGCGGGCGTGGAGGCGGACGCGACGGAGGCGCTCCTGTCCATGGGCTTCACCTCGCAGGAGGCCGCGCTCGCCCTCGAGGGCCACGCGGAGGCGGGGGCCGATACCATCGAGCAGGTGCTCGCCTACGCGCTGCGCCGCCTGGGGAGTGGTAGGTGATGTGGGAGGCTAGCGAGAAGGACCTCTTCGCAGGGGCCGCCGCACCGCGCCCCTCTGGGCCGCGCGACGTCACGGGGGAGCTCACGGCGGACGACCTCGACCAGGACCGGACGCTCCGCCCGCGCACCCTCGACGAGTACATCGGGCAGGAGCGCGTGCGCGAGAACCTGCGCGTGCTCATCCAGGCCGCGCGCGACCGCGGGGAGTCGCTCGACCACGTGATCTTCTCGGGCCCGCCGGGCCTGGGCAAGACCACGCTCGCAGGCATCGTGGCAAACGAGATGGGCGCCAAGATGCACACCACCTCGGGGCCTGCCATCGAGCGCGCGGGGGACCTCGCCGCCATCCTCACCAACCTCGAGCCGGGAGACGTCCTCTTTGTGGACGAGATCCACCGCCTCAACCATCAGATCGAGGAGATTCTCTACCCGGCGATGGAGGACTTCTTTCTCGACATCGTCATCGGCAAGGGGCCCGCAGCGCGCTCCATCAGGATCGACGTGCCGCGCTTCACGCTCGTGGGTGCAACCACGCGCACGGGCCTCCTCACGGGCCCGCTGCGCGACCGCTTTGGCATCTCGTACCGCCTCGACTACTACACCACCTCCGAGCTCGCCGTCATCGTCACGCGCTCCGCGAGCATCCTCGGCGTGGGCATAGACGCCCAGGGCGCCGCGGAGATCGCCTCGCGCTCGCGCGGCACGCCGCGTCTGGCGAACCGCCTCCTCAAGCGCGTGCGCGACTACGCTCAGGTCAAGCGCGAGGGAAGCATCACCTGCGACGTCGCCGCCGAGGCGCTCGAGTTCTTCGAGATCGACGCACTCGGCCTCGACACCATGGACGTGAGGATCCTCACCGCGCTCTGCCAGACGTTCCGAGGCCGCCCCGTGGGGCTCACCACCGTGGCGAGCGCCGTCTCCGAGGACCCCTCCACGCTCGAGGACGTCTACGAGCCGTACCTGCTGCAGCGCGGCCTCATCGTGCGGACCCCCCAGGGAAGGCAGGCCACGCTCGCCGCGTTCGACCACCTGGGTCTGGAGCCTCCCTCCCAGTAGCCCCGCGGTTGTGGGGACCGTCCCACAAGCGGACCGTTCCGGGCTCGAGGCGGCGTGGCACATGTATCATGTGGTGGATGCGTCCACCACCGTCCCCGTGGGGGCGGACCAACGGAACAGGGGGCTCACGTGAGCGACTTCGTCAAGGCAGAGAACGTCTTCGTGGAGAGCGGCATCAAGACCCGCGAGGACATGATTCGCTTCATTTCCGAGAGGGCCGTGGAGCTTGGCGTCGCCGACGACGCGGACACGGTCAACGCCGCCTTCCTCGCCCGCGAGGACATGGGGGAGACCGGCATGACCGACGGCTTCGCGGTGCCGCACGCCAAGAGCACCGCCATCAGGCGGGCGGCCGTGCTCGTGGTCAAGAACGACGCGCCCATCGACTGGCCGAGCTTCGACGGCAAGCCCATCGACGTGGCGATCGCGCTTCTCGTCCCGGACGACGAGGCGGGGACCGTCCACATCCGCCTGCTCTCCAAGACCGCGGTCCTTCTCATGAAGGACGAGTTCAAGGCCCTCGTGCGTGGCACGGACGACCCGCAGGCAATCGCAGACGCCGTGAACGCTGGGATCGACGACGAGTAGACCGCCCGCGCGCCATCAAGGAGGCACCATGTTCAAGCAGGCAACAGACAGCCGCGTGGCCGTGTTCATCGCCCCGGGGCTCGAGGAGATCGAGGGCCTCACGGTGGTGGACCTGCTCTATCGCGCCGGGATTCCCTGCGACACCGTGGCTGTCACGCCCGAGCACGAGGTCACCTCCTCCCACGAGGTGACCGTCGTCTGCAAGAGGTCCATCGCCGACGAGGGCTTCTCGTTCGACGACTACGACATGCTCGTCCTGCCCGGAGGCATCCCCGGAACGCCCAACCTGCGCGCGTGCCAGCCGCTCTGCGACGAGGTCGTTGCGCGCGCGGGCGCCGGCCGTCCCGTCGCCGCCATCTGCGCCGCTCCCTCCATCCTTGCCGAGCTCGGTCTTCTCGAGGGGCGTCGGGCCACCTCAAACCCCGGCTTCCAGCACGTCCTTTCCGAGCGCGGCGCGGAGCTCCTGCCCAACGAGCCCGTGGTCGTGGACGGCAACCTCATCAAG
>CALUJT010000113.1 GCA_944321005.1 uncultured Atopobiaceae bacterium
GCGCTACTTGCTGCCCGCACTGCGGCGAGAAGATCGCGGCCTAGGAGTGGACAGTTTGAGCTGAGGAAACTGTCAAGGGCGCCGCCCGGCATTGCGTCGGGCGGCGCTTTTTCATGACAAACTACCCTGTCCCCTTTGTCAGGTTACGGCAGGCGGGAGGTCACGAGCGTCATGTCGCCCGTGAAGCGCAGCTCGCCGCAGCCGGCGGGCGCGAGGAAGTGCGTGCCGCGGGCGATCTCGTGCGTCACGCCGGCCTCGGAGGCGCTCACGGTGCCGGAGCCCTCGATCACGCTCACGCAGAGGAACGGCCACTCCTGCTCCACGTTCTTCTCGCCGACCACGCGGACGCGATCCACGACGAAGTTGGGGCACTCCATGAGCTCGGTCACGCCGTCCACCTCGGGCGCGGTGACCTCGCCGGACGCGGGCGCCTCCATGCCGTAGTCCACCACGTCGAGGCTCTGCTGGATGTGGAGCTCGCGGGTGCTGCCGTCGTCCTGGACGCGGTCGTAGTCGTAGACGCGGTAGGTGACGTCGGAGGACTGCTGGGTCTCCAGGATGAGCGTGCCGCCCTGGATGGCGTGGACGGTGCCGGGCTCGATGGGGAAGAAGTCGCCCACGTGGCAGGGCACGAGGTTGAGCATGTCGTCCCAGCGGCCCTCCTCGATCATCTGCGCGAGCTCGGCGCGGTCGTGCGCGCGCTGGCCGATCACGATCTTGGTCCCGGGGTCGACGGCCAGGACGTACCAGCACTCGCGCTTGCCCAGCGAGCCGTTCTCGTGCTCGGCGGCGTAGGCGTCGTCCGGGTGCACCTGCACGGAGAGGTGGTCCTTGGCGTCGATGATCTTGACCAGCAGCGGGAAGCGGTCGCCCTCCACGTTGCCAAAGAGCTCGCGGTGCTGGTCCCAGAGCTCGGAGAGGTGCATGCCGTCCCAGGCGCCGCCGGAGACCACGCAGTCGCCGTTGGGGTGCGCGCTGATGGCCCAGCACTCGCCTATGGGGCCGTCCGGAATCTCATAGCCAAAGTCGGTCGCGAGCTTGCGGCCTCCCCAGATCTTCTCGTGGAAGATGGGCGCGGGAAAGATAAGGTCACGCGAGGTGTCGGGCATGGCTCCCCCATTCTTGCCGGGCTGACGGGCACGGATAACGTGTCACCCATCATACTCCCTGGGCTGCCCGAGGACGATGGGGCTGCCGGGAGACGGCGGGGCGCGGCCGCGCCCCGCCGCGCCCCGCGCGCCCTACAGCCCCGAGATGCCCGCCAGGATGAAATTGAAGACCACGCCCATGCGCCGACAGGAGTCCTCGAAGGTGCCCTCCGCCCCGATGATCTGGATGACGGAGCGAACGCAGGTGCCGGCGAGCCAGTCCGCCACGAACCTGTCCTCCACCACGGCCCTCCCCTTCCGGGGGACGACGAGGCCCTCGTAGATCTCGTTCGCAAGCTCAGCGGCAGCCTCATTCACAAGGAGCTCCATGACCGGGTTGTCACGATCGCGGGTCATGATCTTGACCACGTCATCGTTCTCAGCGCAGAGCTCGAGGAAGTTGCGAGCGACCTCGGGCACGTCCCTCACGCCGTTCACGACGGGCGTGCGCACGGAGAGCGGGACCTCGTGGTCGGCCGAGGACAGCACCATCTGGACAAGCGGCTCCATCACCGGAGCAACAACGGTCCTGAACAGGTCTTCCTTGTTCTTGAAGAAGAAGTAGAGCGCGCCGGTGGTAACCCCGGCCGAGGCACAGATCTGACGAAGCGAGGCGCCCTTGTAGCCTCGCAGGGCAAACTCCCTCTTGGCCGCCTTGAGGAGGCGGTCCCTGGTATCCGTGCTCGCAGGTTGCGCGTGCAACGCCATGGCAGCCCCCGTTCCCCGATGACGAGTCTGGCCAGAACCTCACGTACCGTTTTTTGTTCAGTATGAAGTAGATAGCCTGTTACGTTGCCGAGACGGGTGAGTTTTTCTCCTCCTCGATGTCCCCCGAGACATTCGAATTGTGCCCGTGCCGATGGAGGTGCGGGAGGTGGAACCCGAACTCGTGGATGTGCCGATGCGCGTCCTGCGGACGGCAGAAGCGCTCGCAGACGTTCGACGTCCTCAGGTACTCCTCGCCAAACGGGTCGACCGTGGGAACGAGGTCGCGCGGACTCTCGGCAAAGTGGTCCTCGGGGCTGGTGTGCACGTGGGGGTTGGCGAGCGTGTAGCCCCGGCTGCACGAGCCCTGGTACATCCCGGACTCCTCGTGAAGGGTGAAGGTGCCGAAGACGCAGTCGACACAGTGAAAGCCCATGGTTCCTCCTCTGACAGTTCGTAGAGGATGGTACCCCAACGCGAGCGGTCATATCCGCCCGGCGGGCGGGACAGCCGTGCAGAGCCCGCGAATGACGAGGATACTTCAAATAGTACGAGGTCAGCTGAGGCCGGGGGCGACAAAGGCGAGGGCGAGAAGAACGCGGGGGTGGGCACGTGACCGCACCAGAGAACGGGCGCAAGGAGCTGGTCAGCCGGGAGGAGCTGCGCTTTCCCTCGGCCGACGGACGCTCCACCCTTCGCGCGCTCGTCTGGTGGCCGGAGGGGGCGCCCGAGCGGCGGCCGCGGGGCGTCGTGCAGGTCGTCCATGGGATGGCCGAGCACGTGGAGCGCTACGACGCCTTCGCCCGGCTCCTTGCGGCAGAGGGCTTCGTCGTCTGCGGGGACGACCACATCGGCCACGGCGCCTCCGCCGAGCCGAGCCGTTACGGCCGCCTGCCGGCGCGCGACGGCGCCGAGGTGCTCGTGGAGGACGAGCACCAGCTGCGCGTTCTTGTCGCCCAGCGCGTTGGCGGGGACGTGCCCCACTTCCTCTTTGGCCACTCGCTGGGGAGCTACATCGCCCGCGTCTACCTTGCGGAGCACGGCGAGGGCATCCGGGGCGCCGTCCTCAGCGGCACCGGAACGCTCCCCGTGGCCGTCTCCTGGGCGGGCCACGCGCTCGCGCGGCTCACGTGCACGCTGCGCGGCGAGGACCACCTCTCGAAGCCGCTCGACGCCATGGGCGTGGGCGGCTACGCGCGGGCCGTCCCCGGGCCCACGGGCTGCGAGTGGCTCAGCCATGACGAGAAGAACGTGGCGTCCTACCTCGCCGACCCCCGCTGCGGCTTCATGTTCTCCGCAGGGGGCTACGCAGCCGTCACCAAGCTCACCGCCCGCGCGTGCTCGCTCTCGTGGGCGCGACGCGTGCCGCACGGCATGCCGCTGCTCTTTGTCTCCGGGGCGGAGGACCCCGTGGGGGACATGGGACGGGGCGTGAGGGCGGCGGCAGACCTCGCGAGGCGCGCCGGGCAGCGCGAGGTGGACGTGCGCATCTACGAGGGCATGCGCCACGAGATCCTCAACGAGAAGGACGGGGCGCGCGTGATGGGGGACGTCCTCTCCTGGATATGCGCGCACCTTGACGAGAGGGGAATCCAGCCATGAGCACACCGCGGTACGTGATAGCGCTCGACCAGGGGACCACCTCCTCGCGCGCGGCACTCGTGGACCGAGCCGGCCGCATGGCAGACGTGGTCCAGCGGCCCTTCCAGCAGATCTTCCCACAGCCCGGCTGGGTGGAGCACAACCCGCAGGAGATCCTCTTCTCGCAGATTGGGTGCCTCACGGAGCTCGTGGCGCGCCACGGGCTCACGGCGGCCGACGTTGCCGCCATCGGCATAGACAACCAGCGCGAGACCACCGTCGTGTGGGACCCGTCCACCGGAGCGCCCGTGACGAACGCCATCGTGTGGCAGTGCCGGCGCACGGCAGACATGGTCGAGCGGCTCTGCGGCGCGCCGGAGGTGCGCGAGATGGTGCGCGCCAAGACGGGCCTTCTGCCCGACGCGTACTTCTCGGCCAGCAAGCTCGCCTGGATCCTGGAGAACGTCCCCGGGGCGCGCGAGCGCGCGAAGGCGGGCGAGCTCCTCTTTGGGACGGTGGACACCTGGCTCATCTGGGTGCTCACGGGAGGGCTCGTGCACGCGACGGACCCCACCAACGCAAGCCGCACGATGCTCTACGACATCCACGAGGGGCGCTGGGACGAGGAGCTGCTCGCGCTCTTTGACGTCCCCGCATCCATGATGCCCGAGGTGCGCCCGAGCTCGGGCTTCTTTGGCGAGACGAGCTACCCGGGGCTTCCCGCCGGGATCCCCGTCACGGGCGTGGCCGGCGACCAGCAGTCCGCCCTCTTTGGGCAGTGCTGCTTCGACGCCGGGCAGGCCAAGAACACCTACGGCACCGGCTGCTTCATGCTGCTCAACACGGGATCGGTGGCGCGCGAGAGCGAGCACGGCCTGGTGACCACCATCGCCGCGGCGCCCCCCGGGGTCGCCGAGACCCAGTACGCGCTCGAGGGCTCCGTCTTCGTGGCCGGCGCGCTCGTCCAGTGGCTGCGCGACGAGCTGGGCATCGTGAGGACTGCCGCCGAGACCGAGGCACTGGCGCGGAGCGTGCCGGACACGGGCGGCGTGCACATCGTGCCCGCGTTCACCGGGCTGGGAGCCCCCTGGTGGAAACCGGACGCCCGTGGCGCGATCTTGGGCCTCACGCGCGGGACCACGCGCGCCCACCTCGCCCGGGCAGCGCTCGAGGCGCTCGCGTACCAGATCCGCGACCTCGCGGACGCCATGGCCGCCGACGCCGGCGGCGCGCTCGACGTCCTCAACGTGGACGGCGGCGCCTCCGCCAACGACTTCCTCATGCAGTTCCAGGCCGACCTGCTCGGCTGCGAGCTGCGCCGCCCGGCCAACACGGAGACCACGTCGCTCGGCGCGGCCTACCTGGCGGGGCTCGCCTCCGGCTTCTGGAGCGGCACGGACGAGCTGCGCGGCCTGCGGGACACCGACGACGTCTTCCGTCGGGCGATGGAGCCGGAGCGGGTTGACGCCCTTCTTGCCGGCTGGCACGATGCCGTGCGCCGCGTGCTGTAACCCTGATGACGTGGCTGACAAAAGGGACGGGGCTGACAAAAGGGACAGGGTAGTTTGTCACGCATGATTGCGTGACAAACTACCCTGTCCCTTTTGTCAGCCCCGTCCCTTTTGTCAACCCCGTCCCTTTTGTCACGCCTGCCAGGCGAGCTCGCAGCTCACGGGATCAAAGCCGTCGCCCAGAATGCCCGCGCAGAAGTCCACGCACGCCTGGCGCGAGAAGCCATCCTCGGTGACGTGCACGTTGTTGGCCGCCGCGAGCTCCTCCGTGTAGTCCGCGAGCCGATACGTGGTGAAGGCGGTGCCGGCCGCCTTGTGCGTCACCAGCGCCGTGAGCCTGCACTCGGTGACGGAGGCGCCGCCGTTCGCAAAGGACGCCCTCACGCGCGCCATGCCGCCCACCATGGTCTCCAGGTCGTTCTGGTTGGACGTGAAGTTGCCCAGGGACCAGAAGACCGGCACCGAGCGCCCGTCGGACGCCGCAAGCACCTCGAAGGGCTGCAGCACGTGGGGGTGTCCGCCCACGATGACGTCGACCCCGGCGTCCGCAAGCACCTGTGCCCAGTGGCGCTGGCTGTCGTCCGGCGAGGTCACGTACTCCTCGCCCCAGTGCGGGCACGCGATCACGAGCTCCGCCCCCGCCTCGCGCGCGGCCCCCACGTCAGCCGCGATGGTCCCCTCGTCCACCATGCGCACGGCCCAGGGCTCCGGCAGCGGGATGCCGTTGGTCATGGTGGCGTAGCTCAGGACCGCGACGACGTGCCCCTCGCGCTCGATGACGGGCGGCTCGTCCGCCGCCTCCCGGCTGTCCGCGATGCCCGTCACCAGCACCTCCGGGTGCGCCGAGCGCCAGTAGGCGAGCTCCGCCGCGATGCCCTCCATGCCGCGGTCGAGCGCATGGTTGTTGGCATGGGCGACAACGTCGAATCCTGCGGCTACCTCGGCGTCGCCCACCTCCTGCGGGCCGTTGAAGGCCGGGTAGCCGGAGAGCCCCAGTGACGCTCCGCCGAGCGGGCTCTCCTGACTGGCAACGGCCACGTCCGCCGCCGATATTTCACCCGCCACCTGCGCGAAGAGGTGCGCGTAGTCGCGCGTGCCGTCCGGCATGAGGCCCGTGTCCTGCACCGTGTCGTGCAGCAGAACGTCCCCCACCACCAGAATCTCCAGCTCGACGGGAGACGGCGCGGGCTCGGCGGCCTCCCCTCCCCCGGACGCCTGGTCGTAGACCGTGACGGCCTCGCGCCCGGACTCCCCCTCGGGCTCGCGGCCAGCGGAGCAGCCCGCGAGCGCCCCCAGCCCCGCAAGGGCGGCGGCCGAGAAGAACGAGCGGCGCGTGAGCATCATGCGTGCCATGGGGGCCTCCTTGACGGGAGCGAACGTGGCCCCATTGTCGCACGTTCTTCTCGCCGCGCGGCCACGCATGGCGAGAAGGGCCTCGAGACAAGCAGGGGGCCGGCGCACGGCCGGCCCCGAGGCTCACCCTAGAAGTCCGCGTTGCCCACGGTGCGCGGGTGCGGGATGACGTCGCGGATGTTGTCCACGCCGGTGAGGTACATGACCATGCGCTCGAAGCCCAGGCCAAAGCCCGCGTGCTGGCAGCCGCCGTAGCGACGCAGGTCGAGATAGTACTTGTACTGCTCGGGCTCCATGCCCAACTCCGCGATGCGGCGCTCGAGCACGTCCAGGCGCTCCTCGCGCTGCGAGCCGCCCACGATCTCGCCGATGCCCGGCACGAGGCAGTCCACCGCCGCGACGGTCTTGCCGTCGTCGTTGAGGCGCATGTAGAAGGCCTTGATCTTCGCGGGGTAGTCGGTCACGAAGGTCGGGCGCTTGAAGTGCTCCTCGGTGAGGAAGCGCTCGTGCTCGGTCTGCAGGTCGGAGCCCCAGTCAATCGGGTACTCGAAGACGTGGCCGGCAGCGGCGGCCTCCTGCAGGATCTGGATGGCCTCGGTGTAGGTGACGTGCGCGAAGTCGGAGGTGGCAACGTGCGTGAGGCGCTCGACGAGGCCCTTGTCCACGAACTTGTTGAAGAACTCCATCTCGTCCGGGCACGCGTCCATCACGTAGTCGATCACGTACTTGAGCATGTCCTCGACGCACGCCATGTCGCCGGCGAGGTCGCAGAAGGCCATCTCGGGCTCCACCATCCAGAACTCGGCGGCGTGACGGCGCGTGTTGGAGTTCTCGGCGCGGAACGTGGGGCCAAAGGTGTAGACGTCGCCAAAGGCGAGCGCGAAGTTCTCGGCCTGGAGCTGGCCGGAGACCGTGAGGTTGGCGGCGTGGCCGAAGAAGTCCTGCGACCAGTCGACGGCGCCGGACTCGGTGCGCGGCGGATTCTCCACGTCGAGCGTGGTCACGCGGAACATCTCGCCGGCGCCCTCGGCGTCGGAGGTGGTGATGATCGGCGTGTTCACGTAGACGAA
>CALUJT010000114.1 GCA_944321005.1 uncultured Atopobiaceae bacterium
GCCGCGGCGGAGGATGATGACGAGGACGACTGGAGGAGGTATCTGTAGGGACGGTCCCCCGTGCGCGTCCCTTCAGCTGTGTTTCAGCGATGTGGCGAACTGTTTCTCCCGTGCGTCGGCTTTGCCGGCAGGCCCGTCGCGCCCCGCGCCCGCGCTACTATGGAGACCCGTGGAAAAGAAACGGCGCCCGTCCGGCGCCAGGTCGCGCCCCGTCGGGCGCCAGTTTCTGCGGGAGGCTAACATGGCAAAGCACATCTTCGTAACCGGTGGCGTGGTCTCGTCCCTGGGCAAGGGCATCACGGCCGCGTCCCTCGGCCGCCTGCTCAAGGCTCGTGGCTACCGCGTCATGATGCAGAAGGCGGACCCCTACCTCAACGTGGACCCGGGCACCATGAGCCCCTTCCAGCACGGTGAGGTCTTCGTCACCGAGGACGGCTACGAGTCCGACCTCGACCTCGGCCACTACGAGCGCTTCATCGACGAGAACCTCACGCGTGACTCCAACTTCACCACGGGCGCCATCTACCAGAGCCTCATCTCCCGCGAGCGCGCCGGCGACTTCCTGGGCGGCACGGTGCAGGTGATTCCGCACGTCACGGACGCCATCAAGGAGCGCTTCCGCCGCGTCGAGGACGAGACCGGAGCCGACGTGGTGATAACCGAGCTCGGCGGCACCATCGGCGACATCGAGAGCCAGGCCTTCGTGGAGGCGATCCGCCAGTTCAGGAACGAGAAGGGCCGCGAGGACTGCATCCTCATCCACGTGAGCCTCGTGCCCTACATCGCCGCGGCGCACGAGGTCAAGACCAAGCCCACGCAGCACAGCGTGCGCGAGCTGCGCTCCTTCGGCCTGCAGCCCGACTTCATCGTCTGCCGCTCGGACCACGAGGTGGACGCCTCCATCCGTGCCAAGATCGCGAGCTTCTGCGACGTCCCCGCGGGCCACGTCTTCGAGAACTCCGACTGCCCCTCGATCTACGACGTGCCGGCGCACCTGGCCGCGCAGGGCTTCGACGAGAAGGTCTGCGAGCGCCTGGGCCTCGACCTCCGCGAGAGCCACATGGAGGGGTGGTACGGCTTCACGAGCGCGCTGCACGCCGCCAACGCCCGCGAGGACGCGACGCGCATCTGCGTGGTGGGCAAGTACACGCAGCTGCCGGACGCCTACCTCTCCATCATCGAGGCGCTGCACCACTCGGGCGCGCTCTTCGGGCGCCACGTGGACATCCGCCTCGTGGACGGCGAGGCGCTGGACGAGGAGAACGTCGAGGACGTGCTGGGCGACGCCGACGGCATCCTCGTGCCCGGCGGCTTTGGCCTGCGCGGGATAGAGGGCAAGATCTGCGCCGTGCGCCGCGCCCGCACGAGCAGGGTGCCCTACCTGGGCGTGTGCCTGGGCCTGCAGGTCGCCGTCTGCGAGTTCGCGCGCGACGTCTGCGGCCTTGCCGGCGCGAGCTCGGCGGAGTTCGACCCCAAGACGCCCCACCCCGTGATCCACATCATGCCCGACCAGGCCGACGTCACCGAGAAGGGCGGGACCATGCGCCTCGGCGCCTACCCGTGCAAGGTCGTCGCCGGGACGCTCGCCGAGGAGGCCTACGGGGAGCCGCTCGTCTACGAGCGCCACCGCCACCGCTACGAGGTCAACAACGCGTACCGCGCGCGGCTGACCGAGGCCGGCCTCGTGGTCTCGGGCCTCTCGCCCGACGACCGCCTCGTCGAGATGGTCGAGCTCCCCGAGGACGTGCACCCCTGGTTCGTGGCGAGCCAGGCGCACCCCGAGTTCAAGAGCCGCCCGGACCGCCCGGCGCCCCTCTTCCGCGAGTTCGTGCGCGCGGCGATAGCGCGCCACGAGGGCCGCGACCGCCACGACGTGGCGCCAATCGCGTAAGGTTGTTGAGAGGAGACGGCGAGAAGGACGAGGGGAGGGGCGGATGGACCTCGGGAGGGCCCTCACGGAGTATCTGGGCTACCTCGCCGTCGAGCGGGGGAGCTCGCGCAACACGGTCGAGGCCTACGGCCGCGACCTCAGGCGCTACCTGGGCTGGCTCGCCGAGCGCGGGGTCAGCGAGCCGGAGGGCGTGACCCGCGGGCTCGTGGAGGCCCACGTGGCCGACCTCGTGGACGTGGGCCTCGCCCCCTCCTCCGTGGAGCGGGCGGTCTCCGCCATCAAGGGGTTCCACCGCTTCATGGTCTCCGACGAGATCTGCCGCGCCTACCCCACCTCCGACCTGCCGCTTCCCGCCAAGCCCTCGCGCCTGCCGGACGTGATCTCGGTGGGGGACGCCGAGCGCCTCCTGGACCAGCCCTTCCCGCAGACGCCCGCCGGACTGCGCGACCACGCCATCCTGGAGGTGCTCTACGGCTGCGGCCTGCGCGCGAGCGAGCTCACCGGGCTCGACCTGCGCACCGTCCTTCTCGACGAGGGGCTCCTGCGCGTCTTTGGCAAGGGCGAGAAGGAGCGCGTGGTGCCCGTCCTCGGCGCGGCGGAGGCCGCCCTGCGCGCCTACCTCGAGCGCGGGCGCGGGGCCCTCGTGGGGCGCCGGCCCACGGCGGCGGTCTTCCTCAACGCGCGCGGCGGGCGGCTCTCGCGCCAGTCCGTCCACGCGATCGTGGAGAGGTACGGGCGCGTGGCGGGCATCCCCGGCCTGCACCCCCACACCCTGCGCCACAGCTTTGCCACGCACCTGCTCGAGGGCGGCGCTGACCTGCGCGTGGTGCAGGAGCTCCTCGGCCATGCCAACATAGCCACCACCCAGCTCTACACCCACGTGGACCGCAGCCATATCCGGCGCGTGTACCTCGCGGCGCACCCCCGCGCCCGAGGGTAGGGGAGCCCCGCCCGCAGCGGGCGACGGGACGCGCAAAACGCGCCCTTTGTCCAGCTTGGAACGGCCCAACTGGGAGAACGTGGCCGCAGCCGGACAAAGGGCGCGTTTCGCGCGCTCGGCGAGAAGAACCGGCGAGAGGAGCCCCGGGACGTTCTTCTCGCCTGACCTGCGGATTCACGGCGCCGCCACAAATTGTTTCCGAGAAAAGCGAACATCTGGGCGCCTCTTGTGCCTCAGCTTCCTGAGACGCGCAACATCTGGGGGTTGCGTCGCCCGCTCGCACCCCGGAAAACCCACCCGCGCCCATTTCTCAACCGCAGGGTGTGGCGAAGTGTTTTTTGGTGTCGCAATGTGGGGACATTGACGTATAGTGTTCCCACGCTCCGTTCGGGGGCAGGTCCGTTGTCTCGAGGGGAGGGTGACATGCTCGCAGGCTCGTATCCGATGTCCGTGGATGCCAAGGCCCGCGTCACGCTCCCCGCCGTCTTCCGCAAGCAGCTGATCGACGGCGACAAGAAGACGATATACCTCGTCCCCATGAACGGCTGCGTGAACGGCTTCACCCCTGAGGGGTTCGAGCGGTTCGTCGACGGGCTCTTCGAGTACGGCGACCACCACTACGACCCCCGCAGCCGCAGGGACGTCCAGCTGAGGACGGGCCTCTGGGCGAGCGCCGTGGAGGTCGACATCGACTCCGCCGGTCGCGTCGCCCTGGGAAAGCTCGACGCGGCCAAGCCCGGCTCGCGCGAGAAGCTCGGGCTCACGGCGGACGTCACGGTAGTGGGCGCCGGGGACCACTTCGAGGTGTGGAACGCCCAGAAGTGGGACGCGACGCAGGCGAGCTTCGAGGACGACCTCGACGCGCTGCTCTTCCACGACTAGCCGCGACCGCGAGAGGGGGTGAGGGTCTTGACAAGGGAATATCGGCACGTACCCGTGATGCTCGACGAGGTCCTCGCCGAGCTCGACCCCAGGCCGGGAGAGGTGGTCTGCGACTGCACCCTCGGCGGGGCCGGGCACTCGGTGGAGCTTGCGAGGCGCGTGGCGCCCGACGGCCTCTCGCTTGGGATAGACCAGGACGAGATGGCGCTCGAGGCGGCCTCCCGGCGTCTTGCGAGCGAGGTCCCGGGGGCAGACGTCCGCCTTCTCAGGGGCAACTTCGGCGACCTCGACGACCTTCTCGTCGAGGCGGAGGTCCCCGGCGTGGACTGCTTCCTCTTTGACCTGGGGGTCTCGTCGCCGCAACTCGACATCCCGGAGCGTGGCTTCTCGTACCACGAGGACGCGCCCCTGGACATGCGTATGAATTCGGGAAACAGCACCCTAACCGCAGCCGAGGTCGTGAACACCTACAACGAAGCAGACCTCACCCGAATCTTACGCGTATACGGCGACGAGCGCTTTGCCGCGCGCATAGCCCGCCGCATCGTCGAGTGCCGCGCGAAGGCGCCCGTGGAGACGACGCTCCAGCTCGTGGAGGTCATCAAGGGGGCGATTCCCGCGGCGGCGAGAAGGACGGGCGGGCACCCGGCGCGCCGCACCTTCCAGGCGCTGCGCATCGAGGTCAACCACGAGCTCGACGTCCTGGACCGCGGCCTCAGGGCCGCTGTCCGCTGGGCCAACTCCGGTGGCAGGATCTGCGTCATCTCCTACCACTCGCTCGAGGACCGCATCGTGAAGCACGTCTTCTCGGAGCTCTCGCAGGGATGCACCTGCCCGCCGGACCTTCCGGTGTGCGTGTGCGGTCACGTGCCGATAGTCGAGGTCAGGACGAGAAAGCCGCTCGTCGCCTCCAGGGAGGAGGTCGCGGCCAACCCACGGTCGCGGAGCGCCCTCATGCGCGTGGCGGTCAAGCTCGACGTCACCGGGTGAGAAGAGGTAGTAGCCGGCGAGAGCCGTCTACATAGCACGGCCAAACGCACCACCAACGCACCAGAAACGCAGCTCAAACGCACCACCAACGAACACTAAACGCAGCAGGCACAACTCTCGACGCACTCTCAAGGACGCTCAACCAACTCTCGAGGACAAGCTCAGGCAATCCCTCAAGTCCCCAGCGTACCTGCACCACTGAACGACATGCGGCCCCGGCCGCGCGAACAAGAAGGACTCGGCATGAGGTACCAGGGATCTGAGGCATACAGCGTGGAGGCGGCCGAGGGCCGCGCCCGGCGCCAGGAGCGCGGGCAGCGCCCCTCCTTCGAGGTCGTCACCGGCGGAGGGCTCGACGCGCGTGCCCGCCAGGGGGTCTCCCCGCAGTTCGTGGCGTCGGTCCGCATGGTCCTTCTCGTCGCGGCTCTGCTCGTGGGCCTCGGCCTCGTGCGCGTCACCCTCACCGCCGCCACCGTGGGGCTCCTCGAGCAGAACTCGACCCTCAAGACGCAGATCGCCGAGGCGCAGACCCTCGGCTCCGACCTCAGCATCGAGCGCTCGGTGCTCTCGAGCAACGCGCGCATCAGCCGCATCGCCACCCAGAACTACGGCATGCTCCTCCCCACGGAGCACGTGAACGTCACCGTTGGCGGGTCCGACGCCGAGGCCGCGCCCGAGGACGCCGCGGCCCCCGCTGATGGGGAAGCTGCGCAGACCACCGAGGCCACGGGCGAGCAGGCCGACATGGGCTAGACTGGGCTCGTGAGCAGAAGAGAACGACAGAGCCGCTCCAGGCGGCGGAGCTATCCGGAGGCCTCGTACGACGAGGCCTCTCGTGCGCGATACCGCGTCCGCGCGTCCAGGCCGGGCGGGTCGGGCAGCGGCGGCACGGACCGCGGGTTCTCCGTCACGCGCCGCGTCCTTCTCGCCGCCTTTGGGGCGGTGGCGGCCCGCCTGGGCTGGCTGCAGGTGGTGGACGCGGGCAACCTCGCCTCCAGGGCGGAGAGCCAGCGCACCAACTCCATAGCCCTCCACGCCAAGCGCGGCACCATCTACGACCGCAACGGCAACGTCCTGGCCCTGAGCGAGGACTGCGAGACCATCTACGCCAACCCCTCCGAGATCAGCGACCCCTCGGGCGTGGCCTCGGCGCTCGCGGAGGCCCTCGGCGGCAAGAAGAGCGACTACATGGAGCTCATCACCAAGAACCGCGAGTCGACCTTCGTCTACGTCCAGAGGCAGGTGGACCAGGAGGTTGCCGACGGGCTCTCCGCCACCCTCGCCGAGCGCGAGCTCTCGGGCGTCTACTTCCTGGCGGACACCAAGCGCGTCTACCCCTACGGCAACGTGGGCGCGCAGATCCTGGGCTACGTCAACATGGACGGCGAGGGCGCCTCGGGCCTCGAGTACTACTACAACGACCTGCTCACCGGCATAGACGGCCAGATGCTCGTGGAGACGGGCCTCTACGGCACGCCCATCGCCGGCGGGGCCTCGCGCGTGACGGAGGCGGTGGACGGCACCGACATCGTCATCTCGCTCGACATAGACCTGCAGGAGGCGTGCGAGGGCATCATCGCCCAGGCCGTGGAGCACTACACCTCGGACTCGGGCTCGGTCATGGTCACCGACCCCAGGACCGGCGAGATCCTCGCCGCGTGCTCCACGCCGCTTCCGGACTTCTCCAACCTTGAGGACCTCGAGGCGCTCAACCTCAAGCTCGTCACGAGCTCCTTCGAGCCCGGCTCCATCTTCAAGGTCATCACCACCTCCATCGGCCTCGAGAAGGGGCTCTACACGCCCGACACCGTCTACACCGTCCCGGCGGCCGTGAGGTGGGTTCGAGCTACGTCACGGACGACGACGGGCGCGACTACACGATGGACATGTCCATCCGCGAGATGCTCAGGCGCTCGTCCAACGCCGCCATGGCGCTTCTCGCCCAGGACGTGATGGGCGCCGACGCGTTCTCGGAGGGCCTCGAGCGCTACGGGATAGGCCACAGGACGGGCATCGACTTCCCGGGCGAGGTGGATGGCCTCGTGAAGGCCAAGGAGGACTACGACGTCTCCTCGCTGGGGTCCATGGCCTTCGGGCAGGGGCTCGCCTTCCCGCTCGTGCAGCTCGTGCGCGCCTACGGCGCCGTGGCCAACGGGGGCGTGCCCATCACGCCGCACTTCCTCGTGACCAGGGGCGACGAGGAGGCGGACTGGCCGGCGGGCGACCCCGTGGTCTCGGCCGAGGTGGCCGCGCAGGAGGTGGAGATGCTGCGCCTGGTGGTGGAGGAGGGCACCGCCAAGAACGCCGCCGTGGACGGCTACGACGTGGCGGGCAAGACCGGCACGGGCGAGGTTGCCGCGGAGGACGGCTCGGGCTACGTGGCCGGCAAGTTCGTGGCCTCGCTCGCGGGCTTTGCCAACGCGGGCGACCCCGAGGTCTTTGCCTACGTGGGCCTGAACGGCGTCCCGTACCTCGCGGCCGAGTCGGCCGCCTCGGTCTTCCACGACGTCATGACGCAGGCAGTTAACATAATGGGCGTCTCGCCCGTCTCATAGCGGTTGGGGGATTCACCATGATCAGCATGTCAGTCACCGAGCTCGCCGCGGCCACGGGCGCCGCCGTGCTCCTCGACCC
>CALUJT010000115.1 GCA_944321005.1 uncultured Atopobiaceae bacterium
GGACGCCTCCGGCATCGACGCCGCGCTCGACGCCGCCCGCAAGGCGCTCGGAATCTAGTGAGGGTCCTCGCCCTCTACATCGGTGAGGTGCGCGTCGGGGTTGCCGTGAGCGACCCCGGCGCGCGCGTCGCGTCTCCGGTGTGCGTGCTCCCGGCGGCCGAGGTGCTGGCCCACGCGCGCAGCTTCAGGCGCGTGCTGGAGGACTGGGAGCCCGACGTCCTTCTCTGCGGAAGGCCCCTCACCCTGGCGGGGGAGGAGGGCCCGCAGGCCGCCCGCATCGCCGAGCGGGCTCAACAGATAGCTGAAAACTGCGGACTTCCGCTGGAGTTCGCGGACGAGCGCCTCTCCTCGAGCGAGGCGAAGCGTATCCTGAGGGAGCAGGGCCTCTCCGAGAGGGGCATGCGCGGCAAGGTAGACATGGTCGCCGCCTCCCTGTTCCTGCAGTCCTGGCTGGACGCCAGGCAGATCTGAAAGGTCACGATGGCCACACCTGACGGCAGGACCCCCAAGACCCGCGGGTCCCACTTCGGAAGCGGCGACGCCACCGCGCGCCAGGCAACCACCAACCAGGCCGAGGTCCAGGCCCCGGTTCCCGCGACGGGGGCCTCCGCGCCCCGCTCGGCGCTCGGCGGCGGGCGCGTCTCCAGCCGCACCGCCGCGGCCACGCGCCGCGCGGGCGCGCACCACGTCCAGCGCGAGAGCCGCTCCGGCGGCCGCAGCCTCACCCCCTTCCTGGTGCTGGGCCTCGTGGCCGTGGCGGCCGTGCTCGCCATAGTCCTCGTGGTGGTCCCGGCCATCACCGGCGGCGGCAACGACGGCACGCAGGAGGTCGTCCCCGGCACCACCGTCTCGGTGACCGTGCCCGAGGGCTCGGGCGCCGCGGCCGTGGCAGACGCCCTCTTCGAGGCCGGCGTGATCGCCGACAAGAGCGAGTTTCTCGCCCAGGTGAGGCGCATGAACGCCGAGCAGAGCATCAAGAGCGGCTCCTACTCCTTCCGCACGGGGGACGACACCGCCAACATCATCCAGACGCTCACCACGGGCCCCAACGCCGAGATCTCGCTCACCATCCCCGAGGGCTACACGGTGGCGAGCATCGCCGCCGCCGTGGAGGAGACGCTCTCCATCCCGGCGGACGACTTCCTCGCCCAGGCCAAGGCCTCCAACTACGTGGCCGACTACGCCTTCCTCGAGGGCGCCGGCAACGACTCGCTCGAGGGCTTCCTCTTCCCCAAGACCTACAGCTTCCCCACGGGCGAGGTGACGGCCGACCAGGTCATCCGCGCCATGCTCGCCCAGTTCCAGACCGAGCTCTCCACGCTCGACCTGAGCTACCCCGAGTCCGACGGCCTCTCCGTGGCCGAGATGGTCAACCTCGCCTCCATCGTGGAGAAGGAGTCCACCCCGAGCACGCGCGGCACCGTGGCGGCGGTCTTCTACAACCGCCTGGACAACATGGGCGACCCCAACTACGGCTTCCTGCAGTCCGACGCCACCACCGCCTACTCCGTGGGCCACGACCCCTCCGCCGAGGAGGTCCACGACGAGAACGACCCCTACAGCACCTACGCCCACGTGGGCCTGCCCCCCACCCCGATCTGCAACCCGGGCCTCGAGTCCCTGCAGGCGGTGTGCTCGCCGGACATGGATGCGATCAACAACGGCATCTTCTACTTCTACTTCTGGACCAACGACGCCGGCGAGACCGAGTACGCCTTCAGCAGGACCTACGACGAGCACATGCAGGCCATCGCCAACAACTCGTAGGACGGTGCTCCCATGGGTCTTCTGAGGGCGTGGCGCTACGTCTCCGCGCTGCCGCTCGTGGACGTTGACGAGCTCGTGCGCGAGGGCGTGGAGCTGGTGCTGCTCGACCGCGACAACACCTGCGTGCCGCGCGACGCGCGCGAGGCCCCGGCCGAGGTCACGGCCTGGCTCGCCCGCGCCCGCGCGGCGGGCCTCTCGCTCTGCCTCGTGTCCAACAACTTCCACACGAGCCACGTGAGCCGCACGGCGGCCGAGCTGGGCGTGGACTTCGTGGACCATGCCATGAAGCCGCTCCCGTTTGCCCTCCGCCGTGCCATGCGCCGCTTCGGCGCGCCCGCCGAGAAGACCGTGATGATCGGCGACCAGGTCTTCACCGACGTGGCTGCCGGGAGCCTCGCCGGGGTGCGCACCGTGCTCGTGCGCCCGCAGTCCCGCACCGACCTCTGGTACACGCACGTCTTCCGCGTCTTTGAGCGCCTCGCCCTGCGCGGCGTGACCTTCGACGGCGAGTGACGCGACGGGGGCAAAGCCCCCGTCCCCCGTCACGGCCCCAGGTTCTTCTCGCCCCGCGTCACTGCTAGAATCGTGAGCGGACCATTCGAGAGGGAGGGCGCGTGCAGCCACAGGGCCGGGGATACGTTGTTCACGAGGGGTGCGACCACCTCTTCTTCGTGGGCTTTCTCGGTGCCGGCAAGTCTACGCTCGCCCGCAACCTGGGGGCGCTCTTCCATCGCCCGCACGTGGACACGGACCGTCTGGTGGAGCGCGCGCTCGGCCGCAGCGTGACCGAGATCTTCTCCACCCTGGGCGAGCCCGCCTTCCGCGAGGCGGAGACGCGCGAGCTGCGCAAGCTCGCGGGCCGCAAGTCCCTGCTCGTGAGCTGCGGCGGCGGCATCGTGGAGCGCCCGGTGAACTGCGAGCTCATGCACCAGATGGGCGTCGTGGTCTTCCTGGACGGGGACCTCGAGGACTCCCTGCGCCAGATCCGCTGCCCGGAGCGCCGGCCGGACCTCGGCTCGGCCGAGCACGCCGCCCAGGTGTACCGCCGCCGCCGGCCGCTCTACGAGTCCGCGGCGGACCTCACGATAGACATCAGGAACAAGACGTTCGAGCAGGTGGCGCACGAGGCCGGCCAGCTGCTCTGGGAAAGGGGGCTCCTGTGAGCGAGGAAGAGACCACCGGGGAGGTGCTCAGGCAGCGCCAGTGGGTCGCCCTGCGCGGCGGCTCGCTCGACGTGCGCGGCGGCAAGGGCATCTGCGGGCGCTTTGCCCGCGACCTGCGCACCGCCATCGGGAAGCCGCACGACTGCGCCCTGCTGAGCGAGGCCGGCGTCCCGCAGGAGCTCGTGGACGCCGTGCACCGCGACTTCTCCGACCAGGGCTACGTCGTCCACGCGCACCAGATGCCCGAGGGCGCCTGCGACCTCGCGCAGGTGGAGCGCCTGGACCGCGTGCTCGCCGAGTCCGGCATCACCGCAGACGACGCGGTGGTGGTCCTCGGCGGCGTGGAGACGCTCTCCGTGGCGTCCTTCGCGTGCTCCTCGTGGTGCGGCGGCGGCTCGCTCGTGGAGGTCCCGCTCGACGCCCCCTCCGCCATCGTGGCGGCGCCCACCCCGCGCGCCCTCGACCTCGCGGGGCTGCCCCGCGTGGTCTCGCAGGAGGGCTCGGCGCGCTTCTCCATAGTGGACGTGGGCGCCTTTGACGTGGACCCGGCCTCGGAGCCCATGCGCCACGCCTTCGCGCTCATGGTGGCCGCCGCCATGTGCGACGGCAACAAGGCCTTCGAGCACCTCTGGGACGCGGCGGACGACCTCGTGGCAGGCAACGAGCAGGTCATCATGAGGGCGATCCTCGACTCCGTGAAGAGTCGGGGCAGGGTGGCCGCGTCCACGGCCGCCTCCACGCGCCAGTCCATCGTCTACGGCACGGAGCTCGCCCGCGCCCTCGCCGCCGTGGCGGGGCCCGCCGTCCCGCCCTCCGTCCTTCTCGCCGACGGCATGCGCTTCGCGGCGCGTCTTGCGGTGGCCACGGACGCCCTCTCCGTGGACGACATGTTCACCCAGGACGAGCTGCTCGAGCGCCTGGGGGTGGGCACCACCGAGGTCCCCGTGGACCCCGAGGAGCTCACGCGCGCCCTCAGGGCAGAGCGCTTCCGCCGCAGCCGCCGCTTCATGCTGGCGCTCCCGCGCTCGCTGGGGCGCGTGCGGCTCGCAATCGTGGGGGACGACCTCCTGGCCGAGCACGTGGCGGCCTGGTGCGCCTCCCGCTAGCATCTGGGGCGCGCCCGTCGGCGACCTCTATCGAGAAAGGAACGAACATGGCAGACAAGAACGCCTGCGCGGGCCGCGTGGAGCGCCTGCGCGCCCTCATGGCGGAGCGCGGCTACGACGCCGTCATCCTGCGCAACAACCCCGACCTGCGCTGGCTCACCGGCGCGGAGCGCACCTTCGACTTCGAGGTCGCGCACACGGCCGTGGTGACCGAGAAGGACCTCTGGCTCCACACGGACTCGCGCTACTACAACACCTTCCTCGAGCGCCTGGGGGCAGACTGCCCCTGGAAGATCGACCAGGAGCGCGTCGAGCCCGCCGCCTGGGCCGCCGCGCGCGTCCGTGAGGCGCGCGCCCGCGTGGTTGCGCTGGAGGACACCTGCACGCTCTCCTTCTTTGACGCCTTCGGCTCCGCCTGCGCGGACGGCGGAATCGCGTGCCTCACGCCGCGCCTGCACGGTGACATCTGCGACCTGCGCAGCGTGAAGGACGCCGAGGAGGTCGAGCTCATGCGCCGCGCCCAGGAGGTGACCGACGCCGCCTTCGACCACATCTGCGGCTTCATCCGCGCCGGCCAGACCGAGCAGGAGATCCGCGTGGAGCTCGAGAACTACATGCTCAGCCATGGCGCGGACGAGCTCTCCTTTGGCACCATCATCGCCGCCGGGCCCAACGGCGCCAACCCCCACGCCCAGCCCGGCCCCTACGTGGTCCAGAGGGGGGACCTCATCGTCATGGACTACGGCGCGGGCTACCACGACTACCACTCGGACATGACGCGCACCGTCTGCGTGGGCGAGCCGAGCGCCGAGCAGCGCGAGGCCTACGACGTCGTCCGCCGCGCGCACGAGGCCTGCGCCGCCGCCGTCCGCGCCGGCGTCATCGGTCGCGACATCCACCAGATTGCCGTGGACGTCATCACCGAGGCGGGCTACGGCGACTACTTCGGCCACGGCCTGGGGCACGGCGTGGGCCTCGAGATCCACGAGCGCCCCAACTTCAACCGCGCCTGGGACCGCCCGGTGCCGGCGGGCTCCGTCGTCACCATCGAGCCGGGCGTCTACCTGCCGGGCAGGTTCGGCATCCGCCTGGAGGACTTCGGCGTGGTGACCGAGGACGGCTTCGAGCCCTTCACCAGCTCCACCCACGACCTCGTGGTGGTGGGGGAGTAGGGGCCGAGAAGAACGGTCTTCCAGGGGCCTCCGGCATTCCTCCGTGCTCAGACAGCTTCGCGGGCAAAGGGCGCCCGCTGCAGAACTGCGCGCGGAGGAATGCCGGAGGCCCTCTGCGAGCGCGTGTGCTCTCGACAAGGACGTTGCCGCCGGCCCGCCCGGCGTGTTCCCGCGCGCAGTTCCGCATGAGCCGGAGGCGACTTAATGTCGCCTCCGTGCGAAGAGGACTGTTTGAGCACGGGGACACGCCGGGCGGGACCGCTTGCCGTTCTTCTCGCTAGGAAATCTCTTCGAAATCTTCCCTTCCTCCATAGAACGTACTAAAATGTGAACGGTACGTGGAGCAACGGGGGAGAAAGTGTGCAGGGGGAACCTGTTGCTGCGTGTACGGTCCGTACGGTAAGAGTCCGCGAAAAAAGAAGGAGGTATGCGGTGGTTAGCATTGTTCTAGCCAGTCACGGCTCGTTCGCCGAGGGCATCAAGATGTCCGGCCAGATGATCTTTGGCCCCCAGGAGAACGTCGCCGCCGTGACGCTCACGCCCGACATGGGGCCAGATGACCTCAGGGCGAAGATTCTCGAAGCTGTCTCCGGCTTCGAGGACCAGGATCAGGTGCTGTTCCTGGTTGACCTCCAGGGTGGCACGCCCTGGAACCAGGTCTCGCTGCTGCTCGGGGAGGAGGGGCACGAGAACTGGGTCGCCGTCGGCGGCATGAACCTGCCGATGCTCATCTCCGCCTATGGCGAGCGCATGGGCACCGACTCGGCCGCCGAGGTCGCCAAGGCCATCTACCCGGAGGCCAAGGCCGGCGTCTGCATCAAGCCCGAGGAGCTCGCCCCGGCAGAGGCCGCGCCTGCAGCGGCTCCCGCCCCGGCCGCCGCTCCCGTCGGCGCGATCCCGCCCGGCACGGTGCTCGGTGACGGTCACATCAAGATCGCCCACTGCCGTGTGGACACCCGTCTGCTCCACGGTCAGGTGGCCACCACCTGGACCAAGCAGGTCAACCCGGACCGAATCATCGTCGTCTCCGACGGCGTCAGCCACGACGAGCTCCGCAAGACGATGATCGTCCAGGCTGCGCCTCCTGGAGTCAAGGTGCACGTCGTGCCCATCTCCAAGATGATCGAGGTCTCCAAGGACCCGCGCTTCGGCGCCACCAAGGTGATGCTCCTCTTCGAGACCCCGCAGGACGTCCTCAAGGCAGTCGAGGGTGGCGTGGACATCAAGAACATCAACCTCGGCTCCATGGCCCACTCCGTGGGCAAGGTCGTGGCCACGCAGGCCATCGCCATGGACCAGGACGACTACGACACACTCGAGAAGCTCGCCGCCAAGGGCATCAAGTTCGACATCCGCAAGGTCCCCGCGGACTCGCCCGAGAACTTCGAGAACATGATGAGCAAGGCCAAGGCCGAGCTCGCGGCTATGGCATAAGAAGGAGGGAAACATGTCGGTATTCACAATCATCCTGATTGTCTTTGTTGCCTTCCTTGCCGGCATGGAAGGCGTTCTCGACCAGTGGCAGTTCCACCAGCCGCTCGTCGCCTGCACGCTCATCGGTTTGGTCTCCGGCTACCTCGAGGCGGGCATCATCCTCGGCGGCACCCTGCAGATGATGGCCCTCGGCTGGGCCAACGTCGGCGCCGCCGTCGCCCCTGACGCGGCCCTCGCCTCCGTGGCCTCGGCAATCCTCATGGTCATCGCCCTCATCGGCGGGTCCGACCAGGCCACGGCCATCTCCACGGCCATCGCCGTCGCCGTGCCGCTGTCCGTCGCCGGCCTGTTCCTCACGATGATCGTCCGTACGATCGCCATCCCCATCGTCCACTTCATGGACGGCGCTGCCGAGAAGGGCAACTTCGCCGCCATCGACATGTGGTCGATCATCGCCATCTGCCTGCAGGGCATCCGCATCGCCATCCCGGCCGCGGCCCTCTGCTTCATCCCGTCCGAGGCCGTCATGGGCGCCCTCAACATGATGCCCGCGTGGCTCAACGAGGGCATGACCATCGGCGGCGGCATGGTCGCGGCCGTCGGCTACGCCATGGTCATCAACATGATGGCGACCAAGGAGGTCTGGCCGTT
>CALUJT010000116.1 GCA_944321005.1 uncultured Atopobiaceae bacterium
CGCCGGGGATGGCCTCGATGCGGGCGTTGGCGGCGTCGAGCTTATCCTGGGCGGCGGTCACGGCGGCCTCGGCGTCGGCGATGGCCTGGTCGGCCTCGGCCTTGGCCTCATCGCCTGCGTTCGCGACGGCGTCGTCGTAGGCGGCCTGCTCGGTCGCGAGCGCGGCCTCAGCGTCCGTCGCAGCCTGCTTACCTGCGGCGAGGTTGGCCTCGGCGGTTCCGACGGCGTTCTCAGCGTCGGCGAGCTTGCCTTGGGCGGCGCTGACGGCGCCCTTGGCGGAGCTGAGCGCGGCCTGCGCGGAGTTGTTCTGGTCCTGCGCGGTTGCGAGTGCGGACTCGGCGGCGTCGAGCGCGGAGCGGTCGACCGTGGAGGGGTCCTCGGCCTCGGCGCATGCGGCGTCGTAGGCGGCCTTAGCACTGTCGTAGGTGGCCTGCGCGGACGCGAGGTTCGCCGCGGCGTTGTCGGCCGCGGACTGCGCGCCCGGAAGGGCGGCGTTGGCAGCGTCGAGCTCGCCCTGGGCGGAGGTCACAAGGGCGTTGGCGTTAGCCACGGCCTGCTCGAGGCCGGCGATGGCGCCCTGCTTGGTCGCGAGGTCGGACTCAGCGGCGTTGAGCTTGTCCTTGGCGGTGGCGAGGATGTCGCCCTTGATGGCCTCGACGGCGGAGGTGTAGTTGGCGCGGGCGTCCTCGAGCTCGGCGTTGGCCGCGTCGACGGCGCTCTCGAGTCCGGGCAGGGACTCTTCGAGGCTCGTCTTCTCGCCGGTCTTGTCGGCGATCTCGCCGGAGATGCGGTCGACCTTATCCTGGGCGGCGTCCACGGCGTTCTCAGCGTCCTGCTGCGTCTTGAGTGCGTCGTCGTAGGCCTGCTTGGCCGTCTCGTAGTCACCCTGGAGCTCGTCGATGTTCGAGGAGTCCAGGAACTTGTCGAGGGCGGCCTGCGCCTCCTCGAGCTTCTCGTTGGCCTTATCAAGGGCGGTCTGCTTGTCGGCGGCGTCCTGCTCTGCGTCCTCGAGGTCGCCGGTGAGGCCGTCGAGCTCGTCCTGGGCGGCGTCGCGGTCGGCCTGCGCCTTCTCGGCAGCCTCTTGGGCGGCCGTGAGCTGGTCGACGAGGAGCTTTGCCTGGGTCTCGAGCGCGAAGATGGCGTCGGAGTCGGCGGTGTTATAGGTGTTCTCGGCGTTAGTAACGGCGTTGCCGGCGCTGGTCTTAGCGCCCTGCGCCTCGGTGTTGGTGGCGTCGGCGGCATTAGCTGCGGCCTGCACCTCGGCGAGGAGCGCCTTGGCCTCATCGAGGGTCATCTTGACCTCGCCGTTGGCGGCGGCGATGAGGCGTTGGGTAGCCTCGGAGTAGTTCGTCTCGGCGATGAGGCGGTGGATCTCGTCGGACGCGGCGGTGGTGCCGTCGGCGGCGCCTGCGGCGATGGCCGCAGCGGGCGCGAGCGCGCTCGGAGCGACCATGGCACCGACAAGGCCGGCAGTGATGACGGGCTTTGCAGAGAAAATAGGCAGCTTCATCTTCTCACGTTCTTTCATGTGCTTTGGTTGGTACTTGCGCTTCATGGCACTCCTTCGACGTCGGGCTCCCCCGTATTGTGTTCAGGTGGTTAACGATTAAGAACCATGGTTAATAATAACAAACCAAGGTCGCATTACAAGCAATTACGCTCGTGAAATGGACAAGACGGAGCGCCGAGAGCGGCTAGGAAACAACATCAAAAAGAGGCGAATCGCTGCGGGCCTCACCATGCGCCAGTTCGCGGACATGGCGGGGACCTCCCACACCTACCTTTGGCAGGTGGAGACGGGGCGCGTCGGCATCGGGTTCGACATGCTCTGCAAGTTCGCCGACGCCCTCGGCATCGAGGTTCGCGAGCTCATCGACTTTTAATTGCTTGACCCTTCGCGTGGCGAGTCCTAACCTCAACCGCATGGACAACAGCACGAGAAGACGACTCCTCGGCCGGAGGATCAGGGCCCTGCGCGTGGAGGCCGGGCTCACCCAGCGCGAGCTCGCACTCATGGCCGGGACGAGCCAGTCGCACCTGTGGAACATCGAGAGGGGCTCGGTGAACATCAGCTTCGACCTCATCTGCCGCATCGCGGAGGCGCTGGACGCCCCCGCGCGCGACCTCTTCGACTTCTAGGCCTCCTCCCCGGCATCGTCTCGAACGGCCTCATCGAGCTCCATGGCGATGCTCGCCGCGTTCGCTATCCCCGCCACGTAGCCGCGCAGCCACGCGACGTCGCGGGTGCCGCCGTCGTCTGGCGACGAGACGGCGGCGAGCTCGTCGAGCAGGGCGGACACCAGCAACCCGTATCCGATCGGCCTCCCCGGCTGAAGTTCCTGCGCGCTGATGCTTGAGTCGACCATTAGAGTAACCCCTCCTCATCTGCCTCGGTGTAGTATGCGTACTCGGGATAGAAGCCCGGGTCGTCGTACGCCTCCTCGATTTCGCCGACCGTCATGCGCGCCACCTCGCCCCAGGCGTACTGGCCGTTGCCGGCGAGCATCCACGCCTTGGGCCACCATGCCGGGTACCTCGACCAGACCTCGTCCCAGTCGGACTCGCTCATATAATCGGCGCAGTCGTTCAGCCGGTAGACGCCCTCGTAGGGCTGGAAGCGCTCGCGTATCCTGCCGCGCAGCTCCGAGCTCACCTCCTCGATCGCCTCGAGGGCGGCCTCGCCAATCGGCACCATGACTCCGTCCATCCGCTGCTCCCTTCTCTCGAATCCGCCCTTGCCGGATGCAAGCGCGCTTGCTTCCGGCTTGATTGCCGGATCGCCGGAGGGCGCGGGGCGTCAACGGCCTTCGGGAAGCCCGCAGGGCGGTCCCTGCACCGGCGCCGCGCAGCGGCGGCTGTGGAGGGATCCTGCGGACCGTTTACTCCCCGCGCGCAAAGGCGACAGCCCCGCGGCGCCTGAGCGGGACACGGGGGTGCAGGGGGACGAGTCCTCCTGCCGCGGGGCGCGGGGCGGCGTGAGCCCCGGGAGGCATCGCAGCGGCCGCAGCAGGACACCATCCCCACCGTCCAACAGCGCTACACATATATATTCGGATAGGCCCCGCCCGCTGCGCCTGCTGCGGACGGGGCCGACGGCCCTACGCCTCCCGCGGGCGGGCGCGCCTGACCATCCCGCCGCGAAGGTAGTTGTTCACGTTGTTCTCGTAGCCGATGTCGCCGTACATCGCCACATAGGGCACGCCCGTGACATCGAGGCCATTGACCACACGCCCCGGCTCGCCGAACCCGATCACCTCGAATGCCTCGTAGGCACCGCTCACCTGCCGCATATACACGGAGTCGCCGAGTTCGACCTCGCCGACGGGCACCTCCTCGGCGAGCAGGTAGCCGCCGAGCCGCTGCCCCTCCGGCTGCGCGGCGTCGATGGCGAGGAGCATGTCGCGAAGCGGGTACTCGTGCTGCTCGTGGAAGCCGTCCCACGGGAGTACGCGCCCGACGACGCGCCAGCCCTCGGTGACGTAGACGCCGTTGTCGCTGCCGGCCTCGAGCGCCGGGGCGTCGCCCGGGTACGGCCAGATGCCGACGCTGAGCCCGCTGGCCCCCATGAAGTTCCCGACGACCTGGCAGAGGCGGGCCCAGCCGTAGTCGTCGCACTCCGGGGACCTGAACCCCCGCATGTGGCAGTACTCGAGGAAGCCCTCGACCGAGTCCCTTCCGCCGTTCCAGTGGAGGTAGACCCCCATGTCGCGCTTGGTGGTGGTGATGACCGCCCTGTTGCCCATTGCCTTTCCCTTCTCTCGGATCCGCCCTTGCCGGATGCAAGCGCGCTTGCTTCCGGCTTGAGTGCCGGATGCCCGAGGGCGAAGGAGGGTCAACGGACTTCGGGAAGCCCCGGAGGGGCGGTCCCTGCGCCAATCGCGCGGGCGCGATTTGTGGAGGGATCATGTGGGCCGGTTGACGTACCGCAGCGCGCAGGGCACAGCCCCGCGGCGCGTGAGCGAAAAACGGGAGTGCAGGGGGATGCATCCTCCTGCCGCGGGGCACGGGGCGGCGTGAGCCCCAGATCGCTTTTCCACGGGATTGCATAGAGGCAGCAGTCGGATTTCGGACGACTAGCCATTAATCGCAGCAGCCCTAGCTATGCCCACCAAACATTCACAGCAAAGCTTCTAGGCAAAAGGCTCCACGTACATTTGGAATGCAATAATCTCGAGTTTTGTTCCTGATTTTGTTCCTAGTTTTGTTCCTAAAAGAAAAAAGGTCAACCGCCTAAGCCGTTGACCTCGAAGTTTCTGGTGGGCGTTACAAGATTTGAACTTGTGACCTCTTCCGTGTCAGGGAAGCGCTCTCCCCCTGAGCTAAACGCCCTTATGTTGTTCACGCCACATAGGGGACTGCAGCGCGAGGGATATATTAGCAAGGAACCTCTCCCAAGCGCAAGCCCCAATTTGGACTTTTTTCTGAACCGGACCGATGCCGGTCCAGTCCTCGCGGGGCAGCCCCGCCGCGCGCGGGGCCCTACTTCTCCCCCGCCGCCTCCGCGGCCTTCTCCGCCTCTGCCTTCTTTGCGGCGGCGGCAGCCTTGCCGGCGGCGATGCGGGCCTCGACGTCCGATCCGCCGGCGGCCTTCTTGGAGCCTGCGGTCACGGCCTTCCTCTTGGCGCCGGGCTTGACGGTGACGCCGCCGCGCGCGCCGCCGGACTTCTTGGAGCCCGCGCCCCTGCCGCTCACGAAGCCGCGGACCCGCTTCCAGACGCGCTTGGCGCGACGATTGATGGACTCGCCGCTGGTGGAGCGCAGGCCCATGCACGGCGCGGCTATGATCACGGGCAGCAGGTACTCGATCGCGCGCCAGATGACGAAGCCGGCGGTGAGGTGGATGCCGTACATCCCCTTGAAGAGGTATGCGAAGCCCACCTCGGCGCCGCCCGCACCGCCCGGGAGCGGCACGGCGTTGACCAGGAGCTCCAGCATGGAGCCGGACGCCAGGCAGATCATGAAGTCCGCGGGCTCCCCGAAGGAGCGCAGCACGAAGTAGGGCAGCGCGTACATGCAGCCCAGCTGCAGGAGCGTCACGAGCATCGTTGCGAGCATCTCGGGCACGTTGACGGCCGCGCGCTTGAAGGCGCGCGAGAACTCCATCACCTGGGTGTTGACCACGTCGTAGTACTTCTCGAACTGGTCGTCCTTGAGCCACTTGCGGCGGTTGGCGAAGCGCAGGGCCCAGTTGCCGACCGCCATGACCGGCTTGGGCAGGAGGCACAGGGCAACGAAGCCGGCCACCTGCACGACCTTGAAGCCAAAGAGGAAGAGGCCGACAAGCGTTACGTCGCCGAAGGTCTCGTAGAAGTAGCTGCCGCAGAAGAGCAGCATGATGGCGGCAAAGAGGCCCTCTCCGGTCTCGTAGATGATGGTGCGCGTGAAGTTGAGCGCGCTCGCGGCGCCGGCGGACATGCCCGCGCGCGTGAGGCGGAAGATCTGCGCGGGCGGGGCGCCGGCGCTGTTGGGCGTGAGGCGCATGAAGAAGACGCCCGAGGCCTCGACGCTCATGAGGTCGCGGATGCCCACGGGGCAGTCCGGGTCCGCCGCGACGGAGAGCACGTAGGCGAGGATGCCGAAGACGTAGTAGAACAGGAAGCAGACCACGCCCGCCACGATCCAGGACATGTCCACGCCGGCGAGCGACGTCACGAACTCGTCCACCTGCCCGGTGAAGACGAGGTAGAGCGCATAGGCAACGGCAACGAAGCCAAGGAAGACGACGGTCTTGCGCACCTGCCCCATGGACTTCTTGTCCGCCGCGTTGTCCGCCGGGGAGACCGAGCGCACGGCAGAGACCTTAAGCGCGACCTTCTTGGGCGCCGCCTTGGGCTTCTTCTGGGTGTCCTGCTCTTCTGCCACGCGGCGCTCCAGACGTCGGGCCGTTACGTTAGTCAGACTAGTGTAGCGCGGGCCCGCCGCGCCCGGAGCGCTGGCTGCCGGCGAGCGGCGACTCTACGCCTATTCTCCCTCTCTCCAGCCCCTGGCCACGTCGACCCATCCGCGCGCGCCCGAGGCGAGCTCGAGCTCGTCGCAGGTGAGCTCGACGGCGGAGCTGGAGCTCCCCGCGGCGGGCCACACGGTCTCGAAGCGCCGGAGCGACTCGTCGAGAAAGACGTCCACGCCGGGGTTCACGCCGAAGGGACACACGCCGCCCACGGCATGCCCCACGAGGTCGGCGGCCTGGTCGGCGGAGAGCATCCTGGCCTTGGTGTGGAAGGTCGCCTTGAAGGCCTGGTTGTTCACGCGGGCGTCCCCGGCGAAGACGACGAGCGTGGGCGTCTCCCCCACCATGAAGCTGAGCGTCTTGGCGATGCGCGCGGGCTCGACGCCCACGGCCTGCGCCGCGAGCTCCACCGTGGCGCTCGAGACGTCGAACTCGCGAACCCTCTCCGCGAGGCCGAACCGCGCGAGATGCGCGCGGGCCCTCTCTATGGACATGGCCACTCCTTCCGAGCGTGTGTCCCGTGTCCCACTTGGGGACACTCACTGCACGATGCCGCCACCGAGGCAGCGAAGGCCATCGTAGACCACCGCGGACTGGCCGGGCGCCACGCGGCGCACGGGTTCGTCAAAGCGCAACACGGCGGTCGCACCCTCGCCCGGCTCGAGCCGCGCCTCGCGGAGCTCGCCGGTGTGGCGCGTGCGCACGAGGTAGCGCCCGGGGGCCGGCGGCTCGCCGGCGATCCAGCGCGCGTCCGCGAGCGGGACCTCGCGCGCGAAGAGCGCGGGGCTCTCGTGGTCCGCCGTGACGTACACGACGTTCTTCTCGACATCCGTGGAGACCACGTAGCGCGCCGGGCCGCCCCCCAGGTCGAGGCCGCGGCGCTGCCCCACCGTGAAGAGGAAGGCGCCGTCGTGGCGTCCCAGAACGCGGCCGGTCTCCCACTCCACGACGTCTCCCGCGCGGCGCTCGAGGGCGTCCAGCAGGAAGGTTCGGATGCCCACCGGCCCGATGAAGCATATGCCGTCCGAGTCCGGCTTTGCCTCCACCCCCAGGCCGCGCTCGGCGCACATGCGGCGGACCTCGGCCTTGTCGCGGACCTCGCCCACCGGGAGCAGCGCCCGGGAGAGAGCCTCCTCCGAGACGCGCCAGAGGAAGTAGGTCTGGTCCTTGTGCTCGTCGCGGGCTCGCAGGAGGCGCGCGCGACCGTCCCTCCCGCGCTCCACCCGACCGTAGTGGCCCGTTGCCACGAAGTCCGCCCCCTCGGCGAGGGCGCGCTCGAGGAAGGTCCCGAACTTGATG
>CALUJT010000117.1 GCA_944321005.1 uncultured Atopobiaceae bacterium
TACGAGAGCGGCCCCGGCCCGATGCGATCGGGCTGGGGCCGCCTTGCCTCTTGACAATCGGATCTACATATCAGTACTCCGCCAGGCGCTCCTTGAATTGGTCGAGGAGGCGCTGGTTGAACTCGGGGCCGCCGTCAACGTTGGCGCTCATGAAGAGCGGCGGCCGCACGCCACGCTCCAGCAGGATGTCGAGCGACTCCATGACGGCGCAGTCCAGAAGAAGGCATCCCGTGTAGAGCGAGGTGCCGCCCACGCGCGTGGGGATGCCCTCGACCTCGAGGCAGGCGTCGCCAAAGGAGGACTTGTTGTCCAGCACGACGTCCGCGCACTGGTAGAGGAGCTTGCCTGACTTGGAGCGGGAGGTGCCCGCACGCGAGACGTCGAGCGCCGTCACGGCGATGACGGGCACGCCCGCCTCCCGTGCGTGCGAGGCGAGCTCGATGGGCAGCGGGTTACGCCCGGAGTTGGAGATCACGACGAGACAGTCCTCGGGTCGGAGGTCCAGCTTGAGCCAGAACTGGTCACCCACGCCGTCGATCATCTCGTAGATGCCCCAGGCGGGCTCGCGGACCACCTTCGTCTGGATGTAGCCGCCCGCGCGACCGCAGATCTCGAGCGCGTTAGCGTGGCTGTGCCCGGAGCCAAAGGCGCGGATGATGCCGCCGCGCTCGATGGTGTTGGCAAAGATGGTCGCTGCCTCGTGGAGCGCCTCCTCCTGGCCGTCGAGCACCGTGTCCAGCCTGCGCAGGACCTCTGCCTTGAAGCGTGCCGCCGTGCCGCCCATGGAAGCCCTCCTACTTGACCTCGACGCCGCCCACGAAGGTGGTGGCGAGCGTCATGTCCGCGTTGAAGACCGTCAGGTCGGCGTCACGCCCGGGCTTGATGAAGCCGAAGCGCTCCTCGATGTGGGCAGAGCGGGCCGCGACCTCGGTGGCCATGCGGATGGCCTGCTCGGCGGTCACGATCTGCCAGTCCACCATGTTCTTGACGCCCTCGGCGAGCGTGAGCACGGAGCCGGCGATGGAGCCCGTGGTGCCGTCCTCGTTGAGGAGGTAGCACAGGCCGCCCTTCATAACCACGGGCAGGCCGCCGGACATGTACTCCCCCTCGGGCATGCCGCCGCAGCCCAGGCAGTCCGTGATGAGGACCGTGTGGTCCCAGCCCTTGGCGTCCACGAGCGCCTTGACCGCACCGGGGACGACGTGACGGCCGTCGCAGATGATCTCCGCGTAGGTGCCGTTCGTCGTCATGGCCGCGCCCACGACGCCCGGGTCGCGGTGGTGCAGGCCGCGCTGGCCGTTGTAGGTGTGAACGAAGCAGCTGGCGCCGGCGTTGATGGCAGCGAGGGCCTCGTCGTAGTGCGCGTCGGAGTGGCCGATGACGGTGACGACGTCGCGCTCGTCGAGGGCGGCGCAGTACTCGCACGCGCCGTCCTTCTCGGCGGCAAGCGCGCTCTTGACGATGCGGCCGCCGGCCTTCTCCTGCCAGCCGTCAAAGGTCTCGACGGAGGGGTCGATGAGGTAAACGGGGTTCTGCGCACCCACGTGGGCCTCGGTGAAGAACGGGCCCTCGAGGTAGATGCCGCCGATGCGCGCGCCCACGAAGTCCTCGCCGCGAGTCTCGTCCGCCTCGGCGATGGCGGCGCAGGAGCCCGCGACCTGCTCCACGGACTCGGTGAACGTGGTGGGCAGCCAGCAGGTTGTGCCGCGACGAGCGAGCTCCACGCTCGCGGCGTTGATGCCCGCGGCCTCGCGGTCGGTGGTGGCGTGGTTGTAGAAGCCGTGGATGTGCGTGTCAACGAGGCCCGGACCCACGATGCAGCCGGTGAGGTCGCGAATCTCGCAGTCCGGCGCCTCGGCGGACCACATGCCGAACTTGCCGTCCTCGATGGTGAGGTAGCCGCCCTGCATGGTGGCACCGGGGAGTACGAAGCGGTCGGCCTTGATAGCAAAGGTGCTCATGGCGAATCTCCTTGGAATGTGGTTCAAATGCAGACCTCAACTACGAAGACGGCCTTCCCAGGTGCCGCAGATTGGTCCGAAAGAGGAGGGCATAGGCCTTTGTGCCATGCCCGACGATTGAGGACCAAGATGCGGTGCCTGGGAAGGCCGTCGGGATCAGTTAGCCCTCAAAGGGGTGGATGGTAACACCCTTGACGACGCGGTTGACGGTGCCCGTCGGCGACGGGGTGTCGGGCGTGTTGCCCACGCGCACGGAGTTGAGCAGCGACACCGCCTGCGCGACCATGATGAACGGGAGCGCGAGGTAGCCCTCGGGCAGAGCGTCGTAGCCGACAAAGGTGAAGGACTCGCCCTCGAAGACCGGGCCGCAGTCCTGCTGGACGGCGATGGTCTTCTGCGCGATTCTGTCGCCGCCGATTTCGTTCAGGATGTCGAGGTCGTACTGGCGGGTGTACTCGTCGTTGTTCACGAAGACGAAGACGAGGGTCTTGTCGTCGACAAAGGACTTGGGCCCGTGGCGGTAACCCATGGAGCTGTCCCAGGAGGTGGCCACGAGGCCGTGGGCGAGCTCGAGGATCTTGAGCTGGCTCTCCTGGGCAAGACCCACGAAGGAGCCGGAGCCGAGGTAGGTCACGCGGTTGAAGTCGCCGGCGAGAATCGCCGCGACCTCGCCCTCGCGGGAGACGACCTCGCGGCCCATCTTGGCGATCTGGGCCACCCAGGCGCGCTTCTGCTCGATGGGAGAGGCGTCGAAGATGAGGGTGGAGAGCAGCGTCATGCAGCTGTAGCTGCCGGTCATGGCAAAGCCCTTGTCGTTGGCGCGCGGGATGAGCAGCGTGAGGGCGTCCGCGTCGTCCGCGGACTCGACGGCGAGCTTGCCCTCGGGGGCGCAGGTGATGTTGAGGAACTTGACGTTCTTCACGAACTTCTTGGCAACCTGCACCGCGGCAAGGGACTCGGGGCTGTTGCCGGAGCGCGCGAAGGAGACGAGAACCGTGGGCTCGTCGGGGTTCAGGAAGTCGCGCGGCGCGGAGACGATGTCCGTCGTGGCGATGGGCTTGAAGTCGTAGAGGGAGAGGTCGCCGGCGTGACGCAGGTACGGCGCGGCGGTGTCGCCCACGTAGTCGGACGTGCCGGCACCGGTGAACACGACGGAGAGGCGCCCCTCGCCCATGGCGCGCGCCGAGGCGAGAAACTCCTCGATGGCGTCGAGGTTGTCCTCGTAGATCTTGAGGGTGTCCTCCCAGAGGTCGGGCTGATGGGCGATCTCGGCGGTGGTGATGTCGGCACCGAGGGCCTTGAGCTCCTCCTGGCTCTTCTCAAACATGCGGGCGTTCCTTTCTCTAGGCCGGCGGGGCCGGCGGGGCTTGTGACGCGTGCTACGCCCTCTGGTGCAGCACCTTGTACTTGAACTGGTCCGCGCGGGCGACGGAGAGGGTGTACTCGATGATCTCGTTGCTCATGTTGTAGGTCGTGCGCACGAGGTCGAGCACCGGCGCGTTCTCGGCGATGTCGAGCAGGTGGGCGTCCGAGGGGCGCGCGACGCTCGCGAAGAACTCCTCCTCCGCCACGCGGATCTTCTCGTGGTAGACCTTCTCCACCACGTCGTAGAGCGGCATGCTGTCCAGAAGGCGCCTCTTGAGCGTGAGGAACTTGCGAACGGGCAGATAGCTCACCTCCACCATCATGGGCACTCCGTCGGCGGAGCGGAGGCGCTTGAGCTTGAAGATCTTGTCGCCCAGGCGCAGGCCCATGTGCGCGGAGAGGTTCTTGTCGGCGTCTATCTCCGAGAACTCGAGGATGGTGGTCTCGGGCACGCGGCCGAGCGAGCGCATGTGCTCCGTGAAGCTGTAGGACTGCGAGAGGTTGGCCACCTGGGCCGAGCGGTCCGCCACGAAGGTCCCGCGCCCGTGCTGCCTCACGACCATGCCGAGCTTCTCGAGCTCCTGCAGGGCAAGGCGGACGGTCGTGCGCGAGAGGCCGTAGCGCTCGGAGAGCTCGCGCTCGGAGGGCATGAGGTCGCCAGGCCGGTACTCCCGCTCGATCTTCTCGGTGAGGATGTCAACCAGCTGGTCGTAAAGTGGCTGCTTCTTGGGCCTCAGTGCCATGCGCGCTACCTGCCTACTCGTGCCGCTCTCCTGGCGAGAAGGACGGTCTACTCGTCCTCCTCGTCGTCCATGCCGGCGGAGGCGTCGAGGCTCATGTGGCAGACGCCCTCCTTGCCCACCTCGACGGCCTCGGCGACGAGGTCCTCGACCGTGGAGTCCTCGGTGCGGGCCATCACGATGTCGATCAGCATGGGCAGGTTGGTGCCGGCCACGACGGAGACGTTGTCCTGCTCGGCGGTGATCATCATGGACTGGTTGAACGGCGTGCCGCCCATGAGGTCGCAGAAGATGAGCACGCCGTCGGTCTTCTCGCGCATGTCCTTGACCGCGGCGCGGAGGTTCTCGCCGTAGGCGCCGGCGGCGTCCTCGGTGAAGGTGACGATCTCGAAGGCCTCCTGGGGCCCGGCGATCATGTCGAGAGCGCTCTTGAGGCCGGTGGAGAAGTGGCCGTGCCCGGTGAGAATGAAGCCGATCATTGTGATCCTCCTTTTGTCATGGGTCCCTGCCCCTGAAATAAAAGCCCATGAAACGCAGAAGGCGCGCCCCCGCGTGCGGGTCTAGGCGGCCTGCTGGGTCGTGTTCGTCTTGGTGAGCTCCTCGAAGCGGCGCTTGTACTGCTTCGCGTGGGTCTTGTCGCCCTTGTTGGCGTACTGCTTCCACAGGAGGAAGCAGAGCTTGCCCTGGAGCGCGGGGTTCTTCTCCTTCTTGAGCATCTGCTCCATCTGGTCGATGTAGCCGTGGCCCTTGGAGAAGACGATGTCGTAGGTGAGCTGGCAGTCCTGGACGACGGCGCGGTCGGCCGCCTTGTTGGTCTTGAGCTGGGCGAGAAGCTCCTTGCAGCGGTCCTTCTCGCCCTTCTGGGTGAAGTAGTTGAAGGCGACGGCGAGGGTCTGCGCCTGGCGCTTGGCGGAGTTTCTCATGCGAACGAGAAGCTCGATCATGCGCGTGGCCATCTCCTCGTCGTTCATTGCCTGGTAGCAGAGGAAGCGCAGGTAGTACTGGCGGTACGTGGTCATGGTCACGCGCGCGGGAATCCTGTTGAGGGTCTCGATGGCCTCCTTGTAGTGTCCCGTCTCGAAGAAGCCCTGGTATTTTGCCTCGTAGTAGTGGCGGAAGCCCTCCGAGGCAAGGAAATACGCGACAACGAGGACGAGAAACGCGATGACGCCTGGTTCCACGACGAGTGAGCCTTTCTAGAGACGACGGGCGCGCATCTCGGGAGATAGGGCGGGAACCGGGAGGTCCCGAGCCGTGAGATGCGCGCCCGCCTGAACGGTGCGACCAAGACCCGCGGCGCCCGGGAGCCCGGGCGCCGCGAGGCCGAAAGGAGCCTTAGCCCTTCGCGACGAGCTCGAGGGCACCGAGCACGACGCCGAGCACCAGGACGACGAAGATCGCCTTGGTGGAGGTCATGCCCTTGCGGCCGAGGAGCCAGTACACGAAGCCGACGAGCGCGGCGGGGACGATCTTGGGGCAGATGTTGTTCAGGATGTCCTGAACGTTCAGAGGAACGCCACCGATGTTGGGGTTGATCGTGAGGACGATGCCAACGTTGGTGGAGATCAGCGCGCCGACCATGAAGACGCCCATGACGGTAGCCGCGTCAGTGATGGCGTTGAGCTTGTCGGACATGGTGGTGACGAGCTTCATGCCCTGATCGTAGGCGATGTAGGTCTGCTTGCAGCGGAACCAGTCGACCACGACGCAGGAGGCGATCCAGATGAAGATGCCCAGCGGGTTGCCGGCCATGGCCATGTTGGCGGCCAGGGCGCCGAAGATCGTCGGGAGCAGCGAGCCGAAGATGGAGTCGCCGATGGAGGCGAGCGGGCCCATGAGGCCGGTCTTCAGGGAGGCGACGGTCTCGAGACCCTCGACGCCCTCGGTCTCCTCGATGGCGAGGTCGATGCCCGTGATGATCGTGTTGAGGAAGTTGGAGGTGTTGAAGAACGGCGAGCACTGGGTGCGGCAGGCGGTCTTCAGGGCCTCGGTGTTGTCCCCATAGATCTTGCGGAGCTGCGGAAGGATGATCCACAGGTATCCGGAGTGCTGCATACGCTCGTAGTTCCAGCCAGCCTGGAAGCCGACGAGGTTGCGGATGTTGATCTGGCGAAGGTCAGCCTTAGTGAGCTTGTAGCCAGTGGTCTGTCCGACATTAGAGCTCATCGTCGTCATCTCCCTCCGCACCAGCAGAGACAGCCGCGACGGGCGCGTTCTGGTGCTGCTGGTAGTAGATGTAGGCAAGAGCGAAGCCGATGAGAGCGACGGTCAGCATCGACAGACCCTTGAAGGAACCGCCGTTGATCGTAGCGTCAACGGTGCTGGCAACAGTGGCCACGTCGCCGCCGATGGTCTGGATGCTCGTGAAGGCGGTGCCGAGAAGGGCGGCGATCACGAAGCCGAGGATCAGGTAGGCGATGTGCTTCTTGACGGGCAGGTAGCGAAGCAGGATGGCGAAGCCGACGGCCGGCAGCATGCCACCGGCAACGGTGAGGCCGGTGCCGAGCCAGGCGAGGTCGCCGTTGAGGGCGGTGGTGATGGCGTCAACCAGACCCTGGCCGAAGGCGAGGGCGAGGAAGACCGGGATCATGCGGGAGAGGCACCAGGAGACAGCGCCCATCCAGTAGTGAACGTTGTAGGCGTTCCAGTTCATCTTCTCGACGTCGGCGTCGCAGGCGTGACCCCAGAAGGTGTTGGCCATACGACCGAGGATGTCGGTGTAGACGAGGATGGCGGCCACGGGCACGCCCAGAGCGGCGAGCGCCTGCTCCGGGTCCATGCCGGAGCTCACGGCAAAGGCCGTGGCGATGAGGGTGCCGGAGTTGGCGTCGATGCGGGAAGCGCCGCCGAAGGTGCCAACGCCGAGGATGGTGAGCTGCATGCTACCACCGATGAAAAGACCAGTTGCCATGTCGCCCATGATGAGGCCCGTGATGAAGCCGGAGAACACGGCGGAGCCGGCGCTGGAGTACCAGTGCAGCTCGTCCATGATCTGGAAGCCCGCATAGAGCGTGAGCAG
>CALUJT010000118.1 GCA_944321005.1 uncultured Atopobiaceae bacterium
AGCGTGGTCACGCGGAACATCTCGCCGGCGCCCTCGGCGTCGGAGGTGGTGATGATCGGCGTGTTCACGTAGACGAAGCCGCGCTCCTGGAAGAAGCGGTGGATGGCGTAGGCCGCCACGGAGCGCACGCGGAAGACCGCGCGGAAGAGGTTGGTGCGGCTGCGCAGGTGCTGCTGGGTGCGCAGGAACTCGCGGGTCTGGCGCTTCTTCTGCATGGGGTAGTCCGGTGCCGAGGCGCCCTCCACCGTGATGGTCGCCGCCTGGAGCTCAAAGGGCTGCGGGCGGTCAGGCGTGAGCGCGAGCGTGCCCGTGACCACGAGGGCCGAGCCCACGCCCGTGGCGGCGATCTCGTCGTAGTTGGCGAGCTTCTCGCGGTTCATGACGACCTGCAGGTCCTTGAAGCAGGAGCCGTCGTTGAGCATGACGAAGCCGAAGTTCTTCATGTCGCGGACCGAGCGGACCCAGCCCGCCACCGTCACGGTGGTGCCACCGAGCTCGTCCATGTCAGCGAAGAGCTGAGAGATGTGGGTGCGTTCCACGGGTACTCCTCCGAGGTTCTTCTCGCCTGTAATGAGCCTATGTAACTCTAGCGCAACGCACGGGGCGGCGCTCGCAGGGCCCGTGGCCGAGAAGAGCCGGGACGACCAGCTGGTAACCTCGCGTTACCAATTTTGAGAAAACTGGTCACGTGAGATTACCAATTTTAGTAATATTGGTAATATGAGGTTACCAGTTGTGGAGGTCATAGCATGAATGAAACCATCGCGGTCATCCTCCGGGAGTTCTCCCTCGACCTCTATCGACCCATCGTGCCGCGCGACCTCGACCTGGGCGAGCCCCTCGTCCCTCGTGCGGGCAACCTCGTCAAGGTTGTCACGGGCATGCGACGCTCAGGCAAGTCCTACCGCCTTTTTCAGGAGATGGACAGGCTTCTTGCGGCGGGCGTTCCCGAGAGGCGCATCTGCTACTTCAACTTCGATGACGATCGATTGGGTCCCGTAACCCCACGCACGGGCGACGACCTTCTCGAGACCTTTCGCTACCTCAACCCCGAGACGCAGCCTGAGGAAGGAATCTACCTCTTTCTGGACGAGCTCCAGGAGATGAGCGACTGGGGTCGCTGGCTTCGCCGCATCGTTGACACCACCCGCGCAACCATCTATGTGACCGGATCGTCGTCGAAGATGCTGACGAAGGAGATATCCACCGAGTTCCGCGGTCGCGCGCTTGACTTCGAGCTGCTCCCCTTCTCCTTCGGCGAGGTAGTCTCCCTCAATCCGGAGCTCGCCGCACATCGGAGGGAGCCCGCCCACACATCCTCGAGCTTGGCTCAGTTCCAGGCCCTTCTTGATGCGTACCTTGACAAAGGCGGGTTTCCCGCAGTCCAGGACCTGCCGCGGCCAAGAGCAAACGCCCTGCTCCAGTCATACGCCCAGCGCGTCGTGGCCAAGGACGTGGTTGAGCGCCACAACCTGTCCCGGCCGCGCGTCGCCTCCGCCCTGGCAACGAGGCTCCTCGGCCTCAATGCGCGACAGCTCTCCGTGAGAAAGATCGAGAACGACCTGCGCTCGGCAGGCCTTGCCACGGGACGCGGGTACCTCGCGGGTCTCGTCTCGTACTTCGAGGAGGCGTATCTGCTCTTTCAGGTCAAGGAGTTCTCGCGCTCGCTCTCCGAGAGCACGACCGCCCAGCCAAAGGTCTACGCGGTAGACCCGGGGCTTGCGCTCGCCAACAGCCGGGCGGGGGTGAACGACCGAAGACAGCGGCTCGAGAACGCCGTGTATCTGGAGCTTCGCAGACGAAACCCCTCCGCACGCGAGGGGACCATATCCACGCTTCACACCCACGAGCACGGATACGAGATCGACTTTGTGGTTGGCGACGTCCTCGATGGTGCTCCATACCAGCTCGTTCAGGTCACGGACCGCATGGATGACCCCGAAACCGCCGAGAGGGAGACCCGCGCGCTCTGGGAGGCGATGCGGGAGTCGCGTCTCGACGAGGGGCTCATCGTGGTAGGAAACGGCCCAGCGGCGACATACGAGTCAGAGGCCGGTCGCATCGCGCAGGTGCCCGCATGGAAGTGGCTCCTCTCGGACGATGCGGGCGCCGCGGACAAGTAGAATCTAGCTACGCACACGACGCGGCCCGTCCGCCGGAAGGAGAGCACATGGAAGCCTACAAGCGCGAATTCATCGAGTTCATGGTGGAGTCCAACGTCCTGAAGTTCGGCGACTTCACGCTCAAGAGCGGGCGCAAGTCCCCCTTCTTCATGAACGCCGGCGCCTACGTCACGGGCTCCCAGCTCAAGCGCCTGGGCGAGTACTACGCCCACGCCATCCACGACAACTTTGGCCTGGACTTCGACGTCCTCTTTGGGCCGGCGTACAAGGGCATCCCCCTGGCCGTGACCACCGCCATCGCCCTGCACGACCTGTACGGCAAGGAGGTCCGCTACTGCTCCGACCGCAAGGAGGAGAAGGACCACGGCGCGGACAAGGGCGGCCTGCTGGGCACCAAGCTCGCCGACGGCGACCGCGTGGTCATGATCGAGGACGTCACCACCTCCGGCAAGTCCATCGACGAGACCTACCCCAAGGTCACGGGCGCCGCCAACGTGGAGGTCAAGGGCCTCATCGTCTCGCTCAACCGCATGGAGGTGGGCAAGGGCGGCGTCGTGACCGCCCAGCAGGAGATTCAGGAGAAGTACGGCTTCCCCGTGGCGAGCATCGTGAGCATGGCCGAGGTCGTGGAGGCCCTCGACGGCACCGTCATCACGCCCGAGCTCAAGGCCGCGATCGACGCCTACTACGAGCAGTACGGCGTCAAGTAGCGAGAGCTTGACAGTTTGCTCAGGTCAAACTGTCAAGGACGGGCCGGGGCGCTTTTGAGCTGCGCCCCGGCCCGTTTCCCGTAGCTGACAGATTGCTCATGACAGATTGCTCAGGTCAAACTGTCAAGTCGTTTGACGCAACCCTACTCCACCACCTCGGTGGCCCAGACGTGACCCTCGGGCACCGTGGCGTTTCCGGACGCCACCGACTCGGGGATGCGGCTGTCCGTGGAGAGGAGCTCGTTGATGGTCACGAGCTCGTAGCCGTCCGCCTGAAGGCTCTCGATGATCCGGGGCAGCGCCTCGACGTCCTGGTCTCGGTTGCCGCCGCCGTCGTGCATGAGGATGATGCTGCCGTTGGTGACGCCCTGCGTGGAGTTCTCCACGATCGCGTCGACGCCCGGGAGCTCCCAGTCGAGGCTGTCGAGGTTCCAGATGATCGAGGCGGAGAAGGTGCCACCGGAAGCGGCCCACGTGCTGGTGTCGAGCGCGCCGTAGGGCGGGCGCAGCACCGTGGTGTCGCCGCCGCCCGCGGAGGAGATGGCGGAGAACGTCTGCGTCACCTCGGAGCGCAGCGCGTCCGGGTCGAGCAGGGTGAGCTGCTCGTGGTTCTGGGTGTGAGAGGCCACCTGGGAGCCCTGGTTCTTGATGGCCTGAACGAGATTCTCCCTGCCGGGGATCTGCGAGCCCAGGCAGAAGAAGGTGGCGCGCGCGCCGTACTTGCTCAGGATGTCCAGGTACTGCTGGGTGTACTTGCTCGGGCCGTCGTCAAACGTGAGGGCCACGACCTTGCGGCCGTTGTCCGGCCTGACGTTCACGCTCTCCAGCTTCACGTTCTGGACGGGCTCGATGACCTCGCCCTCCACGGCCTCGCCGGAGATGTCCCCCACCGTGAACTTCTGCCGGCCCGTCTTGCCGTACTGGGAGACGTACGTGACGGCGCCCACGCTCGCGGCGGGCTCGAGCTTGGGCTGGGACTCGCGCTCCTCCTCGTGGGAGGGCTCGGTCACGTCCGTGCCGTCACCAAAGGTGATGACCTCGTTGCCCTTGGCGCGGAAGGAGCCGATCTCGTCCTCGCTGAGCTCGTCACCGTTGACCTTTGCGGTGAAGGCGGTGCCGCCCCCCTCCTCCAGGACGTTGCCGCCCACGGAGACGAGGTTGCCCGGCTTGGGCGAGGCGCCCGTGACGGACAGGATGTCCGTGAGGCCCGAGTCGATCTTGACCTCGGCGGACTGCCCGTTGACGCTCACGTAGACCGTGCGGTTGAGCCACATCCACACGCCGCCGCCCACGATCACGGCAATGACGAGAAGGGCTATGAGGGTGATGCCGCGCCCCTCCCTCGAGCCGCCGCGCTTGGGCTTGCGGCGCTGCGGAGAGGGCGCATGGCCGGAGGCCTGCCTGCGGGCGGGCGCCGTGCGCAGGTGAGGGGGAGCCGTGCGGGCGTGCGGGCTGGGCTGGTATTGGCCACGAGAGTAGTTCTCGCTCATCTATTCCATCCGTTCGTGCTGACGCTGACAATGGGAGGGAGCGCGCGCAAGGGCGCGACCGACCCTCAGCCTACCAGTTTGGGGATGGGGAATCGGTGACGGTTGCGTCACTTAACCGCTGGTACACGGAGCCAACACGTGGCCTGCTAGATTGCCGTCGCTTGACAGATTGCTCAGGTCAAACTGTCAAGTTGCTTACGCGCTTGACAGTTTGACCTGAGCAATCTGTCAAGCGCGTGCACCGCCGCGCTAGAGGCGGGAGACGAGCTCCTCCTTGGGCTTGCGCTCGAAGTGCTTGGCCGCGGGCTCGTCGCCCTCCGCGGGGTAGCCCAGCGGGAAGAGCGCCACGAGGTCGTAGCCTGCCGTCTCGGGGAAGGCCTCCTTCACCGCCGGCGCGTCGAAGTGCCCCACCCACGTGGTGCCCAGACCGAGGTCGTGCGCCGCCAGCATGATGTGCGCCCCACGATGGAGGCGTCCACGTCGGCGAAGTTGCGGCCGTCGTACTTGCGGACCCACGCCTCCTCCGGCGCGGCGCCCAGCATGAGGATGACCCTGGCTCCAAAGCTGAAGCGCGTGAGCTCGGAGAGGCGCTCGACCGCCTCCGGGCTCTCCACGACCCAGACGTGCCAGGGCTGCTTGTCCACCGCGGTGGGGGCGTCGACGGCAGCGTCCAGGAGCGCCTCGATCTTCTCGGCCTCCACGGGCGCGTCCGAGAAGGCGCGGCAGGAGTAGCGGTCGTGCGCGAGCTGCAGGAAGTCGGTCATGGGAGCCCCCTCACATCGATGGACACCTCGAGTATACCCCCGCCTCCGCGCTAGAATGGGTGGTCCACCATCTGATAGGAGACGCATGGCAGACTCACCCGAGACCCAGACGCTCGACGATGGCCCCAACGGCGAGGGCTCGCTGGGCAGGCTCATCCCCTGGCCCGACGACGAGACCTACCCCAACATCGGCGCGGAGGAGGCGCTCGACCTCTTCCTCGGCTGGGTGGACTCGCGCGGCATCGAGCTTTGGCCGCACCAGGAGGAGGCGCTCCTCTCCCTGGCAGCGGGCGACCACCTCATCCTGGGCACCCCCACGGGCTCGGGAAAGTCCATGGTGGCGCTGGGCATGTGCTTCACGAGCGTCTGCACGGACCGGCGCGCCTACTACACCGCGCCCATCAAGGCCCTGGTGAGCGAGAAGTTCTTTGACCTCGTGAGCCTCTTCGGCCGCGAGAACGTGGGCATGATCACGGGTGACGCCGCCATCAACGCGGATGCCCCCATCATCTGCTGCACCGCGGAGATCCTGGCCAACCAGGCGCTGCGCGAGGGCGAGAAGTGCGACGTGGGCTGCGTGGCCATGGACGAGTTCCACTTCTACGCGGACCCGGACCGCGGCTGGGCCTGGCAGGTCCCGCTGCTTACCCTCCCCCACGTGCAGTTCCTTCTCATGAGCGCCACGCTGGGGGACACCTCGGCCATCGCCGCCTCGCTCGAGGAGCACACGGGCGGGCGCATGGTGGACGTCATCGCCGACGCCCCGCGCCCCGTGCCGCTCTCGTACGAGTTCGTGGACACGGCGCTGGAGGGCACGGTGGAGCTTGCCCTGCGCGCGGGCGAGGCGCCGCTCTACGTCGTCCACTTTGCGCAGGACGCCGCGCTCGCGAGCGCCCAGTCCCTTGCCAGCTACGGCGTCTCTACCAAGGAGCAGCGCGAGGCCATCAAGGAGGCGATGAAGGGCACGCGGTTCACCACCACCTTTGGCAAGACGCTCCAGCGCCTCCTGGGCTGCGGCGTGGGCGTGCACCACGCCGGCATGCTGCCGCGCTACCGCCTTCTGGTGGAGAAGCTCGCCCAACAGGGCCTGCTGCCGGTCATCTGCGGCACGGACACCCTGGGCGTGGGCATCAACGTGCCCATCCACACCGTGGTGCTCACGGCGCTCTCCAAGTTTGACGGCCGGCGCATGCGCCACCTCAACGCGCGCGAGTTCCACCAGATCGTCGGCCGCGCCGGACGCGCCGGCTTTGACACCGAGGGACACGTCATCGCCGAGGCCACCGAGTACGACATCGAGAACGCCCGCGCGCTCGCCAAGGCGGGCGGCGACCCCAAGAAGGCGCGCAAAATCAAGACCAAGAAGCCGCCCGAGGGCTTCGTGGGGTGGAACAAGCAGACCTTCGAGCGCCTCATCGCAACCGTGCCCGAGCCGCTGCGCCCGCGCATGAAGGTCACGCACTCGATGGTGCTCGCCGAGGTCGAGCAGGGCGGCGACGCCTGGGCGCGCGTGCACGCGCTCATCGAGGAGTCCGCCCAGCCGGCGGAGGAGAAGGTCGCGCTCGCCACCCGAGCGGACGAGATCTTTGCCACGCTGCTCGACGCCGGCGTGGTCACGCGCGAGGAGCTTCCGGACGGGGGCTCGGACTGGCGCACCACCGTGGACCTGCCGGACGACTTCGCCCTGGACCAGCCGCTCTCGCCGTTCCTGCTGGCGGCGCTGGAGCTCCTGGACCCCGAGTCCGAGACCTACGCGCTCGACGTCATCTCCATGGCGGAGGCCACGCTCGAGGACCCGTGGCAGATCCTGCGCGCCCAGCAGCGCGTGGCGCGCGACCGCGCGATGTCCGAGATGAAGGCCGAGGGCATCGAGTACGACGAGCGCATGGAGCGCCTCCAGGAGGTCACGTCGCCCAAGCCGCTCGAGGAGC
>CALUJT010000119.1 GCA_944321005.1 uncultured Atopobiaceae bacterium
GTCATCCGCCAGAGCCTCCAGGCCGACGGCGGCGACGTCGCCCTCATCGACTGCACCGACGACGGCGTGGTCACCCTGGAGATGCAGGGCGCCTGCGCCGGCTGCCCGCTCTCGAGCCTGGACATGTCCGAGGGCATCGAGCGCATCCTCATGGAGCACGTCCCCGGCGTGACGCGCGTCCAGCCCGCCGCCTTCTAGCGCGGGCGCGGGAACCCACAAGAGAAGCGGGCGGAGAAGAACGTGTTTCTCGACGACCTCTACCACATGCTCGACCCGGTGGCCTTCACGCTGGGTCCGCTCACGGTGCGCTGGTACGGCATCGCCTACCTGCTCGGATTCATCTGCGCCGGCATCGTGATGTACCGGACGGCGCGCCGCTGGAAGCTCGGGCTCACCGTCGACGACGTCTTCTCCGTCGTGATAGGCGTGGTCTTTGGCATCATCATCGGCGCGCGCCTCTTCTACGTGGTCTTCTACATCTGGGGCGCGGGGCTGAGCCTCTCGAGCCCGCTGGAGGTCTTCGCCACCTGGGAGGGCGGCATGAGCTTCCACGGCGGCCTCGTGGGGGCCGTCGTCGGCGGAAGTCTGGTGTGCCGCCACTACGGCATCTCCGTCGCATCAGTCTGCGACCTTGGCGTGATAGGAGCGCCGCTCGGGCTCTTCTTCGGCCGCTGCGCCAACTTCGTGAACGGCGAGCTCTGGGGCAAGGAGACCGACCTCCCCTGGGGCGTCATGTTCGAGACGGGCGGCGGCGTCTACCGTCACCCCTCCCAGCTCTACGAGGCCGTCCTCGAGGGGCTCGTGATCTTCGCGGTGCTCTACGCGCTCTCCCGGCGCGTGCCGGCGCGTCCGCAGGGCACCTTCATGGGTTGGTTCCTCACGCTCTACGGCGTGTTCCGCTTCCTCGTTGAGTTCGTCCGCGTGCCCGACGAGCAGCTCGGCTACCTCCTCGGCCCCATCACGATGGGCCAGCTCCTGAGCCTGCCGCTCGTCCTTCTGGGCGTGGCCGTTCTGGTGGCGGCGCACCGCCTTGCGCGCCCGCAGGTGGGCTACGTCGAGCGCGGCTAGCCGTCCGGCGTCCGTCGTCCCAAGCCCTGTGGTTTTTTAGACATCGTGTCTAAAAAACGTCTCGCGTTGGTACAGTCACCTACAGACAGGACTGCGGGACGGGGGCACGTGTGGGCGAGCGAGAAGAACTCAGGGTAGGCATCGACGTCGGGTCCACGACGGTCAAGGTCGTGGCGCTCGACCGCGAGGGGCGCACGGTCTTCTCGCGCTACGTGCGCCACGGCGCCCGTCAGGCCGCCACGGCGGCGCGCGTCCTCGCCGAGCTGGGCCGCACCTCCCCGGGCGCGCGCCTCGGCGCCGCGCTCACGGGATCTGGGGCATCCACGCTGGCAGATGCCCTCGGCCTGCCGTACGTGCAGGAGGTCGTGGCCAACTCCATCGCCGTGCGCGCCCTCTACCCGCACGCGCGCACGGCCATCGAGCTGGGCGGCCAGGACGCCAAGATCGTCTTCTTCGAGCCCGACCCGCGCACGGGGGAGCTCACGGTCTCCAACATGCGCATGAACGGCTCCTGCGCGGGCGGCACGGGCGCCTTCCTGGACGAGATCGCCTCGCTTCTCAAGGTGGCGCCCGAGGACTACGACGCCCTCGCGGCCGCGGGCACCACCGTCTACGACATATCGGGGCGCTGCGGAGTCTACGCCAAGACGGACATCCAGCCGCTCGTGAACCAGGGCGTACCCAAGGAGGACCTTGCGCTCTCCGCCATGCACGCCATCGCCAAGCAGACCATAGGCGGCCTGGCGCAGGGCCTCGACGTGGTGGCGCCCGTGGTCTTCGAGGGCGGGCCGCTCACCTTCGACCCCACGCTCGTGCGCGTGTTCTCCGAGCGCCTGGGGCTCGCGCCGGGGGAGGCCATCGTCCCCGAGCACGCGGAGACCATCATGGCGCTGGGCACGGCGCTCGCGGTGGACCAGCTCTTCTCGGACCGGGCGACCGAGCTCGACGTCGCCGCCGCGGTGGCCGCCCTCGAGGGGCTGGACGCCCGTCCGCCCGTGACGCACGCTGACGCGGCCCCGCCGTTCTTCTCGTCACCGGAGGAGCGGGCGGACTTCGAGCGGCGCCACGCGGCGCCGGCAGACCCCGCGCCCCGCGAGCCCGAGGACGGCGTCCTCAAGGTCTACCTGGGCATAGACTCGGGGAGCACCACCACCAAGTTCGCCCTTGTGGACGAGGACGGCACCCTCGTGGACTCCTTCTACGCCTCCAACGAGGGGGCGCCGCTCGACGTTGCCGCGGCGGCGCTGCGCGAGCTCGACCGGCGCCATCGCGCGCGGGGGCACGAGCTCCAGGTCCTGGGCATGGGCACCACCGGCTACGGCGAGCTCATGTTTGCCCGGGCGTTCGGCGCGGACTACCACGTGGTGGAGACCGTCGCGCACGCCCGCGCGGTCCGCGACCTCGTGCCGGACGCGAGCTTCGTGCTGGACATAGGCGGCCAGGACATGAAGGCCATCTGGCTCGACCATGGCATCATCACCAACGTGGTGGTGAACGAGGCGTGCTCCAGCGGCTGCGGCTCGTTCCTGGAGACCTTCGCGCGCGGCCTGGGCATCCCCGTGAGCGGGATCGCCGAGGCGGCCTTTCGCTCGGGGGCCCCGGCGCAGCTGGGCAGCCGCTGCACCGTCTTCATGACGAGCTCCATCGTGACCGAGCAGCGAAACGGCAAGTCCCCGGACGACATCATGGCCGGTCTCTGCCGCTCCATCATAGAGAACGTGTTCACCAAGGTCGTGCGCGTGCCCAGCATGGACGCCCTGGGCGAGAAGATCGTGGTGCAGGGCGGGACGTTTTTGAACGACGCCGTGCTGCGAGCCTTCGAGCAGCGCGTGGGCCGGCCCGTCACGCGCTCCCCGCACGCGGGGCTCATGGGCGCCATCGGCGTGGCGCAGCTCGTGCGCGAGCGGGCGGAGGAGGCCCTGCGAGCGACTGGCCACCTGGCGGAGAGCTCGTTCGTGGGCTTCCCCGCGCTCGAGGGCTTCTCGTACGAGACCGAGGCGGGGCTCGCGTGCCCCTTCTGCCAGAACCACTGCAGCCGCATGCGCATCACCTTCTCGAGCGGGGCATCCTGGGTGACGGGCAACCGCTGCCCGCGCGGCGAGGTCGTGGGCGACCCGCGCGACGCCGAGGTCCGTGCCCGCGAGCGCAAGGTCCGAGAGCGCACCTCACGCGTGCCCAACCTCTTCGCGGAGCGCGAGCGGGCGCTCTTTGGGGAGTATCCCGTCACGCCGGTGCGCGACCTCGGGGATGACGCCCCGGTGATCGGCCTGCCGCGCGTGCTGGGCCTCTGGGAGTGGGCGCCCTTCTGGACCACGCTCGTGCGCGCCGTGGGCTATCGCGTGAGGCTCTCGCGCAGGAGCTCGCGCGCGATGTACGAGCGCGGCCTCCCGGCGGTGACGTCGGACACGGTGTGCTTCCCGGCCAAGCTCGTCCACGGGCACCTGCGTGACCTGCGCGACGCCGGCGTGGACCGCATCCTCATGCCCTCGATCACCACCGTCCCCTCCGACAACGCGTCTCGGACGAGCCAGTCCATGTGCGCCGTGGTCAAGGGCTACCCGCTGGTGGTGGCCAACTCGGACAACCCCGAGAGGCGCTGGGGCATCCCCTTTGACGCGCCGCTCTTCCACTGGTACACGGAGGCGGACCGCGAGTCCCAGCTCATGGAGTGGGTCCGCGCGTGGGCGGGCCTCACGCGCGTCCAGGCGCGCTCGGCCATCCGCCAGGCAGCGGCCGCCCAGCGCTCCTTCCGCGAGGAGATGGAGCGCCGCGGGCGCGAGGTGCTCGAGCGGGTGGGCCGCGACGGCGGCTGCGCGGTGGTCCTGGCGGCGCGCCCCTACCAGACGGACTCGCTCGTGAACCACGACCTGCCCGACATGTTCGTGCGCGCGGGCGTGCCCGTGCTCACGGCGGACAGCGTGCCCGGCGTGCGCGAGGTCGACCTCTCGCGCAGCCGCATAGACGTGGTCAACAACTTCCACGAGCGCATGCTCGGCTCGGCCGTCATCGCCGCGCGCGACCCGCGCCTGGAGTACGTGCAGCTCGTGAGCTTTGGCTGCGGGCACGACGCCTACCTCTCGGACGAGATCGTGCGCCTCATGCACGAGACGGGGGAGAAGGCCCCGCTCGTCCTCAAGCTCGACGAGTCCGACGCCACGGGGCCCCTCGGCATCCGCGTGCGCTCCTTCGTGGAGACGGTGCGCGAGCGCCGCGCCATCGAGCGCGCGACGGGCGTCGTGCCGGAGCCGCGGCCCCTCGCCGACCCGTACCCCGTCAAGTTCGACCGCGGGGACGAGACCCACTACGAGGTGATCGTCCCCAACACCAGCCACGCGTTCTCGCGCCTCATGGCCGCGGCGGTGTGCCGCCAGGGCGTGCGGGCGGTGCCGCTGGAGGTGGGCCGCGAGGAGGCCATTCGCCTCGGCAAGCGCTACGTTCACAACGACATCTGCTTCCCGGCGCAGATCGTCATCGGCGAGGTGCTCGCCGAGCTGGAGAGCGGTCGGCACGACCCCGACCGCACGGCCGTCATGATGGCCAAGTACGTGGGCGACTGCCGCCTCACGCACTACGGCGCCCTGCTGCGCAAGGCCCTCGATGACGCGGGCTTCTCGCAGGTGCCCATCATCACCAATGACGGCGCGGACTCGCACGACCTGCACCCGGGCTTCCGCCTGGGCGTGGGGGCGTCCATCGACTTTGCCTGCGGCCTTCCCATGGTGGACGTCTACGAGGCGCTGCTGCGCAAGATCCGTCCCTACGAGCTGCGGCCCGGCTCGGCGGACGAGGCCTTCGACCGCGCCATGGACCTGCTCGTGGAGGCCATCTCCGCGCGCGGCGCCCGGGCGGCGGCCGGCGCGTTTCGCCGGGGGCTCGAGCTCCTCGCCGCCGTGCCGCACGACCGCTCCCGCCCGCGCCCGCGCGTGCTCATCGTGGGCGAGTACCTGCTCAACTTCCATCCGGGCGCCAACCACGAGATAGAGCGCTACCTGGAGGCGAACGGCCTCGAGATAGTCGAGGCGCGCATGACCGACGTCATCCGCAAGAGCTACTCCTACAAGCACGCCCAGGCGCGCGACTACCACGCGGGCATCCCGGCGCAGGAGCGTGCGTGGAACGCCCTCGTCGACCAGCTCTTCTCGGCGGCACTTGCGCTCACGGACCGCGTTGCGCGCGACTTTCCCCTCTACGAGCGGCCGGCGAGCATGTCGGAGCTCGCCGAGCGGAGCGACTCGATCGTGCACCGCACCTTCGACGCCGGCGAGGGCATCCTCATCCCCGCGGAGATCCTCGAGCAGGCGGCCCGCGGCGTGCGCAACTTCGTCATCCTGCAGCCCTTTGGGTGCCTCCCCAACCACGTGGTGGGGCGCGGCATCATCAAGCGCGTGAAGGAGCTCTACCCCGACGCACAGGTGCTGCCGCTGGACTACGACCCGGACGTGAGCCAGGCCAACATAGAGAACCGCCTCCAGATGCTCGTCATGGACGCCCGGGCGGACGTGGAGCTCGATGACCCGGCCGCCGCGCCGCGCCCCGAGCCCGCGCGCTGGGGCAGGGACATCGTCGCCGTGGGAACCACGCGCGGCGGAGCGGCGCCCGCCGCGGGAGGTGACGCCCGATGACGGCCGCGTCTGGCCCCGAGTCCCGCGCCACGTCCGCGCGCGCGGCGGAGCGCATGAAGGCGCGCCTGGCGGATGCCCTCTGGGGCTGCCTCGAGACGCGCCGGCTCACCGAGGTCTCCGTGGGCGACGTCATCCAGGAGGCGGGCGTGAGCAGGGGGTCCTTCTACTACCACTTCTCCGACCTCGACCACCTCATCGCGTGGGCGCTCTCCCAGGAGATGCTGAACTCCGACCGCAGGGGCAACTCCTTCATGGCGCTCGCCGCGCAGGCCGAGCCCCCGGCGGAGAGCGAGACCGTCTCGCGCAGCCTCTCGCGCGTGTGCCTCCTGCTCGACAGAGGCGGGATGGGGGCCGTCTTTGACGTCGCGCTCGACGCGCAGCTCGCCCTGTGGACCGAGGCGCTCTGCCCCGAGGGCGAGCTCCTGCCCGACGAGGTGGTGGCCCAGCTCGAGTACGCCGTGGGCGGCACGGTGGGCATGCTGTCGCGCGCGGGCCGCTCCTCCGACTCCAAGCGCCGCGTCTCGATGGCCTTCGTGCACGAGCGCCACCTCTGGATGGTGAGGCGCGTGGCGGAGGTCCTGGGCGAGAGCCCGCGCAGCGTGGCCGCCCGTCTCGAGCGGGTCCGCCGCGCCGCCGTGGCGTGAGCGAGGCGGCTGCTGCGCCGGGTTCTTCTCGCCCCTGCGTTTTCTTGGGCCTGGCGTCCCGGCCCCGGCCCTACGCGCGGGCGGAGTCCTCGGGCGTGATGGTCATGGACTGGAAGCGGTGCGCCATGTAGGCGTCGTCGTAGTGCTCGGCGTAGAACTCCTCCACCGGGGACGACGGCGCCAGGCCGCTCTCGCGCTGGTACCAGCACTCGAGGGACTGCAGCGTCATGATGCCGTTCACGAGCATGAGGGCGGCGCAGAGCGCGGTCACGGAGTAGCGCGCCTGCCACGGGATGAGGTTGATGAGCTTGAGCAGCCACGGCAGGCAGACCTTGATCCAGACGAAGCCCAGCGCGCCCCACATGCACATGAAGAGGGTGGACGTGCGCCCGCCGAAGAGCAGGGCAATGGGGTCCGGGAAGAGCCCGAAGATGGTGGAGCCCGAGTAGTCCCAGGCCACGGCGCCAAAGCCGACCTGCATGAACCAGGAGACCGCCGCCTCGAAGAGTCCGCCGATCACCGCGGAGACGAGGAAGATGATGAGGGGGTTTGCCTTGTAGAAGCGGTTGAGCGCCACCGTCATGAGCACGGCGCCAAAGCCGTAGATGGGCGAGAAGGGCCCGTAGAGCATGCCGGCGCGGTCCTGGTAGACGCC
>CALUJT010000120.1 GCA_944321005.1 uncultured Atopobiaceae bacterium
CGGTGGCCGCGGTAGATGCCGCCGTCGGTGGGCTCGGTGGAGATCACGAAGTCGATCTTCTCGCGGGCATCCTCGGGACCGTCGAAGTACTTGTTGACGATGTACTGCCAGCACATGCCGTCGCAGTCCTCCTCCTGGACGGAGCCCACGACCATGATCTTGTAGCCCTCGGGGATGAGGCCCAGGTCCTTCATCATCTTCGCGGCGTACGTGGCGGAGGCCATGCCGCCCTCCTGGTCGGAGCCGCCGCGGCCGTAGATGAGCTCGTCGGTCTCGTAGCCCTCGTAGGGGTCGGCCTCCCAGTTGTCGCGGTTGCCGATGCCCACGGTGTCGATGTGCGAGTCGATGGCGATGATCTTGTCGCCCTCACCCATCCAGCCGATGACGTTGCCCAGGCCGTCGACCTCGACCTTGTCAAAGCCGAGCTTCTCCATCTCGGCCTTGATGCAGGCCACGACCTCGCCCTCCTCGCAGGACTCGGAGGGGTGGGAGATCATCGCGCGCAGGAAGGCGGTCATGTCGGGGCCATACGCCGCCGCCGCGCTCTTAATCTCGTCGAAGTTCAGTTCCTTGGCCATTTTGTTTACGTCCTTTCTGACGCCCTCGTTACCAGTCTTCTGCCGAGAAGAACCTGTTCTTCTCGCTCTCCCCTACTCGGCGGGGTACGCTCCGTCCCACACGACCTTGCGGTAGTTCACGGGGTCGGTGTCGCCCTCGGTCGAGAACATGAGCACGGAGCTCTTCTCGGTGAGGCCGATGGCCTCGCGGAGGTCGGCGTACTCGTCGGACTCCATGAGCGTGGTGATCAGGCCCGCGCCCACGGCGCCGGACTCGCCGGAGATGACGCGCGGGTCGCCCTTCTTGGGGGCGCCTAACACACGCATGCCCTTGGCAGCGACCCAGTTGGGGCAGCTCACGAAGACGGACACGTGGTTGCGCAGGATGTCCCAGCCCAGCGTGTTGGGCTCGCCGCACGCGAGGCCCGCCATGATCGTGGGCATGTCGCCGTCCACGATGCGCGGCTCGCCGTCGCCTGCCACGGCGCCCTTGTAGAGGCAGGCCGCGGTGTCGGCCTCCATCACCACAAAGACGGGCGGGTTGTCGGGGAAGAGGTTGGTGAAGTAGCCCACCACGCCGCCTGCCAGGCTGCCGACACCCGCCTGCACGAAGACGTGCGTCGGGCGCTCCACCCCGGCCGCCGCGTACTGCTCCGCGGCCTCGGACGCCATGGTGCCGTAGCCCTCCATGATCCAGGACGGGATCTCCTCGTAGCCCTCCCAGGCGGTGTCCTGCACGATGACGCCGTTCTCGCAGGCCTCGGCCTCGGCGGCGGCCATGCGAACGCACTCGTCGTAGTTGACGTCCTCGATCGTGACCTCGGCGCCCTCGGCCGCGATGTTGTCGAAGCGGCTCTTCACGCTGCCCTTGGGCATGTGCACGACGGCCTTCTGGCCCAGCTTGTTGGCGGCCCAGGCCACGCCGCGGCCGTGGTTGCCGTCCGTGGCGGTGAAGAACGTGGCCTGGCCGAAGTCGCGGGCGAGCTCGTCGCTCGTGAGGTAGTCGTAGGTCATCTCGGAGACCGGGCGGCCGATCTTCTGCGCGATGTAGTTGGCCATGGCAAAGGAGCCGCCCAGCACCTTGAACGCGTTGAGGCCAAAGCGATAGGACTCGTCCTTGACGGCGAGGTCCTTGAGCCCCAGCTCGCCCGCCAGAGCGTCGAGCTTGGCGAGCGGCGTGACGTCGTACTGCGGGAAGCTCCTGTGGAAGCTGCGGGCGGCCTCCACGTTCTCGAGGGACATGATGCCAAGGTGCGCATCATCGCTCTTGGGCATCTTGTTGACGACCCACTTGATCTTCTCGCTCACGCTTCCTCCTTGCGTCGTTCGTGCGTGCCAACTTTTTGTCTGACCACCAAACAGAAAGTTTGTTAGCCCATATATTCCCATATTTCAAGGGTGTTGCAAGGGGAATTTTGCATGTCCGGCAAACGTTGCGTTTGCCCCGGCGAACGGTCCCGCGCGACCACACCACTTCACGACCAGCACACGCCGAGAAGAACCGCGCGGCGGCAGGTCCCTCTCGGCGCGTTTTGCCCGCCGCGGAGCAGCCACTCCCAGTTGCCGCTCCGACCCGCGGTGCCTGCCGGACGCGCTGCATTCATCGCGCTCAAACGACCACTTCCGAGGTTCTTCTCGCCCGTTATGCGGTCGTTTGAGCGCGATGAACGAAAGAGCGACACCGACGAGCGGCGGATGGGGCGCCGAAGCGGCAGACCCATGCGGCCCCGCCCCGAAGCGGCGACAGCGACCCGCGGTCCCGCGCATACCAAGGCCGCCAAACGGGAACACTGTGAGAATCCCCACTCACAGAGAATCGAAGGAGGCCGCCATGGGCACGGCCAGGCATAGCCGTATAGACGATCTGCTGGATGCCGCAGAGGAGCGCGGCACGTGCCTCGTCACGCACGAGGAGCGCGACCGTCGTGCCATCAGGCGGCGCTTTCGCAGGGGGCGCAGCGACCTCATCTCCCCCGTTCCCGGCCTCTACGTGCGCCGAGCCCGCTGGCGCGACCTCAAGCCGGACGGGCGGACGCTCCACATCATGCGCGGGCTCGCCGAGCTGCGCCCGGACACCCAGTTCTGCGCGCAGTCCGCGGCGCTCGCGTGGGGCCTCCCCGTCTCGTGGGGCCTGCTCCGCGAGACCCACGTCGTCCGGTCGCACGAGAGCGGGCGCCACTCCACCAAGCGCGTGATCAGTCACGAGATCGAGGGCGACCCCACATGGGACGTGGGCGGGCTCCGCGTGACGTCGTTCTGGCGCACCGTCTTCGACTGCCTGGCGAGCTTCCCGTTTGCGGACGCGCTGGCAGTCGCGGACGCCGCGCTCCGACGCTCCGGCCTCGCGCGCCAGGAGATGATCTGGCTGCTGCGCACGCGCTTCCGCCGCTGCCCGGGCGTGCGGCGCGCGGCGGCCATCTGCGTGTGGGCGGAGCCGACGGCGGAGAGCGGCGGCGAGTCCGTCGCGCGGGCGCACATGGTCGAGCTGGGCTACGAGTACCCGCACCTGCAGCTCACGCTGCCCGACCCGTCGGACGACCGGCGCGTCTTCCGCATCGACTTCTCCTGGCGCGATGCGACGGGGCGCCTCATCTTTGGCGAGCTCGACGGGGACGACAAGTACCTGCGCGCAGAGGCCGGGCCGGTGGGAAAGCTCCTCGACGAGCGCAAGCGCGAGGCCCTGCTCACGGTGTACCGGCCGAGCATCGCGCGCTTCTCGATGGCGGTCGCGCGCGACCCGCAGCAGCTCTCCGACCTGCTTGACCTGCACGGCGTTCCCCGGGGACCGGCCCCGAAGCTCTGCTTTGGGGACGTCCCCGTGCCGCCCGCGGGCTTTGCCGAGCGCAAGACCATACGAGGCCAGGGCACCGTGATCGCGGACGGCGTGAGATTCCGCTTTGTGGAGGAGGTGGCGACGGCGGCGTAGCCCGCGGCACGGGAGCCCCACCCGACGTTCATCGCGCTCAAACGACCACAAAACGGGCGAGAAGAACCTCGAAAGTGGTCGTTTGAGCGCGATGAACGCGAAGGCGGGGACGCGTAAGGCAACGCACGGCGAGAAGAACCGCGCGGCCGCACGTCCTTCTCGCCCGACGCAGCTAGAACGTCACGTTGCCAAACTCGGAGAGCGTGAGGTCCGGGTTGTGCTCGATCGCCCAGTCCAGGTTCCACGGACTGGTGAAGAGGAGCAGCTTGCCGCCGCGCATGTCCTCCACGCGCAGTGTCTCGCGCGTGAGGTTGAGCGAGCGGAAGTCGACCTCGCCGGCAGACTCGTCGATCCAGCGAATGAGGTTGTACGGCAGCGGCGAGCGGCGCACCTCCACGTGGTACTCGGAGCTCAGGCGCTGCTCGAGCACCTCGAACTGCAGCACCCCGCCGTGGAGATGGTCAGGAAAAAGCTGTAGATATTATAGGCCGCGCCGAAATCGCCGTAGGCCTCGTCGGAGAGGATGATCCCCAGAGGGATCTTGTAGATGGCGCCGATGACCTTGATGATGATGGTGCTCACCATCAAAATGGCCACGCCGCCGAAGAAGGTATTTTTCTTCTGGCTGGACAAAGAGGTTCCCCCTTATTTCTGGAACAGCAGGGGCAGGGCGTAATCCCGGACCTCCCGCTTGACCCGGTCGATATCGATGGTGAGGAACTCACCATTCCGGTATATGACCTTGCCCCGGGCCATATTCATCACCACGTTGGAGCCGTGGGCGGCATAGGCCAGGTTGTTGGCCGCGTCGTGGCAGGGGATCAGGTTGAGGGCTTCTCCGTCCAGGAGGATGAGGTCGGCCATATAGCCCGCCTCGATGCGCCCGGTCTTGCGGCCCAGGGCCCGGGCGCCGTTGACGGTGGCCATCTCCAGGGCGTCCCAGGCGGTGAGCGCCAGGGGGTCCCGGCGCACGCCGTTCTGGAGAATGGCGGCCAGCTTCAGATCTCCAAAGAAATCGGTGCAGTTGTTGGAGGACACCCCGTCGGTGCCCAGGGCCACGTTGACCCCGGCTTTCCGCAGCTCCACCACCGGGGCCACGCCGGAGCCCAGCTTCAGGTTGGACACCGGATTGTGGACGGCGGTGACCTTCTTTCCGGCCAGGATGGCCCAGTCCTCCGGCTCGGTCCAGACGCAGTGGGCGGCGATGGCCCGCCCCTCAAAGACGCCCAGCCCCGCCAGATAGGCCGCCGGGGTCTGTCCGCCGTGGCGGAGCTTGCACTCCTCATGCTCTTTCTCCGTCTCGGAGAGGTGTACGTGCATCCCCAGGCCGTGCCGGGCGGCATACTCCGCCATCCACCGGCACAGTCCGTCGTGGGAGGTGTACTCGGCGTGGAGAGAGGCGTCGATCTGGATCTGGCCCCCGCCATAGCCGTGCCACTCCTCCGTGAGGGCCCGCTGCACAGCGCAGTCGTGGTTCTTTTCCGGGTCGAACTCCTCCTCAAACTGCACGCCGCCGCAGCTCAGGTTGGCGCTCAGGCCGGCCTGAGCCACCTGTTGGGCGATGACGCCGGTCCGGGCGTACATATCGGCAATGCAGGTGATGCCCGAGGCGATCATCTCCGCCAGTCCCAGGTCTGTGCAGCAGCGGATGGCCCGGTCGTCCCACCGGGCCTCCACGGGGAAGATGTAGTTGTTCAGCCAGTCGTGCAGGTCGTGTCCGTCGCCATAGCCCCGCATGGCGGTCATGGGGACATGGGTATGGGCGTTGATGAGGCCGGGCAGGAGGATGCCTCCCTTTCCATCGATGGTCTCCCGGCACTCGGGGGCGGGGCCGCTCCCCACGGCGGCGATGTGCTCCCCCTCCACCAGAACCCAGGCGTTGGGCAGGACGGTATGGTCCTCATCCATCCGGACGGCCGTGACGTTGTAAATTAAACTTGCCATATGTGTTTCCCTTCCCGCCTTACATGCGCTTCAGGCACTCCAGCACCAGGCGGGAGAACTTGTCCTTGCAGGCCGCGGCCGCGTCCAGCACTTCCTGCTCGCTGAGGGGCTGGTCCAGAATGCCCGCGGCCATGTTGGAGAGCAGCGTAAAGCCCAGCACCCGCATCCCGCAGTGGCCGGCGGTAATGACCTCGGGCGCGGTGGACATGCCCACCGCGTCGGCCCCGGCAATGCGGGCAAAGCGCACCTCGGCGGGCGTCTCGTACTGGGGGCCGGGGAAGTACATATAGACGCCCTCCTTCAGCTCGATGCCCAGATCCCCGGCCGCGCTCCGGGCGGTCTCCCGCAGGGCGGGGGTGTAGAGCTTGGAGGCATCGGGGAAGCGGACGCCGAACTCGGGCAGATTCTCCCCGCGCAGGGGGGACTCCATAAAGAGCTTGATCTGGTCGGTAATGAGCATCAGATCACCGGCCTTCCAGGCGGTATTGACGCACCCGGCGGCGTTGGTGACAATGAGGGTGTCGCAGCCCAGCAGGCGCAGCACCCGCACGGCGTAGGACACCTCCTCATAGGAGTAGCCCTCATAGTGGTGCATCCGGCCCTGCATCACGGCCACCGGCTGCCCCTCCAGGGTGCCGAAGACCAGACGGCCCTTGTGCCCGGGGGCGGTGGATGCTTTGAAGTGGGGGATGTCCCCGTAGGGAACGGCCGCGGCGTTTTCCACCTGGTCTCCCAAAAAGCCCAGGCCGGAGCCCAGGATCATGGCCACCTTGGGCTGGAACGCCCCGATCCGGCCGCGGATGTACTCCGCGCTCTCCTGATAGTGCTGGAACGTGTAGTGCATGGTTTTCTCCTTTTTGTCATGACAATGGGGCGCCGGACGGAGGGCCGTCCAGCGCCTTGGTTGTAGCTTTCTGCCCTTACAGCTGTGCGCCGCACTCCTTGCAGAAGTGGTCGTCCCGGCCGCACATGTTTCCGCAGGAGGGGCATTCCTTGGCGTTGCGCAGCACGGCAATGCGCTCCTTCACCTCGTCCACGGCGGCGTTCTTCTCATCCAGCTGGGCCAGCAGCGCGTCCAGGGCGCCCTCCCCGGCCTCCCGGCCGTGGTGCGTGTCGTAGACCACCTGTCCCACGTCTTTGAGCAGGTCGGCAATCTCGCTTTTCAGATCGAAAATCTTCATATTCAGCTTGGCGATATCCACCATCTGTCCGGCGTACTTCCCGGCGGAGCGGGCAGTGGTTCCCGCCGCCTCGCCCAGGTCCACCGCAGTGGACCGCACGCGCTCCAGCAGTTCTCTCACACGGTCATCCATCTGAAATCCCTCCTAATCCATATGGTCTCTCAGCCCGGACCGCCGCCCCGCCGGCGGCCGTCCGGGAACGGTGCGCTTCTCCCACATTTTACACCATGGAGGGGGGAAAAGCAATTGAAACAAGGGGCTCGCCCCTCTTTTCCCGTAAATGAGTTGCTCAGTTCCCCAGCGGCCAGATAACCAGACAGCAT
>CALUJT010000121.1 GCA_944321005.1 uncultured Atopobiaceae bacterium
AGATAGGGCAGGCGCCGCTCGAGAGCCGGCTGGAGCAGGCCGCGCCAACCGGGCTCCTCGCTGAGCCCGCCGCTCACGGTGACGGCCGCGAGCAGCACCCCGGGCACCGCAACGAGCGGCAACGCCGGGTTCAGCCCCGCCGACGTCAGCCCGAACACCGCCACGACGCCAATCGCGAGAAGCGCCAGCCAGCCCGCGGAGCGTCTTGTCCCGCCCAGCAGGAACGCGCCCAGCCCGGCGGGCGCGCGCGTCTCCGGGCTCGTCGCAAGAGCCGCGATCGTGGGCCCGAACCCACCCACGAAGAACAGCGCCTGAGACAGCACGCTGGTGACATCGGCCACGCCGAGCGTCGCCAGAGCCGCGCGAAGCCCCCAGCACTCCCACGTGACGCCAAAGGCGACGCCGAGATAGCGTGAGATGACCATGGCACCTCCAACGCGCGCGCATGAGACAAACGAACCTGTCCCTATTGTCTCAAATGGGGGCCCGGGTACCCGCTGGCGACCATTTATCCCCCGTTCGCCTACCCAGCGCGCCATCTACCGAATTCTGAGCTCCGTTTCAGCTACAACGACTCCAACTTCCCCACGCGCGCCTGCGGCCCCGCCGCCGACGAGAAGGGAGCGGCCCTATGTGCACGGGCATCCGCTTCACCGACAAGACCGGCGCCATGTTCTTCGGACGAAACCTGGACTGGACCCAGGGCTATGGGGAGAAGGTGGTCGTGACGCCCCCGGCGGCCCAGGTCCCGACTGCCTTCGAGCGTCCCGGGGACCCCGCGCGCGGGCACGCCGTTATCGGCATGGGCATCGTCGTGGCGGGCATCCCGCTCTACTTCGACTGCGGCAACGACGCGGGACTCGCCATCGCGGGCCTCAACTTCCCGCAGAGCGCGCGCTACGCCGCCGCAACCGTGGACGGCACCACCAACGTGGCGGCCTATGAGTTCCCCTACTGGGTCGCACGGAACTTCTCGACGCTCGCGGAGCTGCGCACCGCGCTGACACACGTGACCGTGGTGGCCAAGCCGGTCAACGAGCAGCTGCCCGTGGCCAACCTCCACTGGATCGTGGGCGATGCGACCGGCAGCGTCGTAGTGGAGTGCCTAGAGGGCGGCCTCAAGGTCTGGGAGGATGACGTCGACGTGCTCACCAACGAGCCCGACTTCGGCTGGCACCGCCAGAACCTGCGCAACTACCTCATGCTCACCGACGGCCTGCCCGCAGCGGCCGGCTGGGGCCGCGCCGAGCTCAGGCCCTTTGGCTCGGGCGTAGGCGTCCAGGGCCTGCCCGGAGACTACGGCGGTCCGGCCCGCTTCGTGCGCGCGGCGTTCGTGAACGCCCACTATCCCGCGCAGAGCGACGAGAAGGCCAACGTCACGCGCCTCTTCCGCACGCTCGGCGCGGCGGCGGTCCCCGACGGCGTGGCCAGGATGGGCAACGGCACCTACGAGAAGACCCTCTACACCAGCTGCTTCTCGGCGGGCTCGCTCACCTACTACCACGCCACCTACGACGACCCCGCCATCCGCGCCTATCCGCTCGCCGCCTGCGACCTGACCGGCACCGCACCCATCGTCGCGACCGCCGCGGCCTAGCCGCCCGCCCGGCATCCCGGTCGTCCGCCGGCCCGACGTTCTTCTCGGCGGCGCACGCTACTTGCCCGGCACCATGGTGAGCGAGATCTTGCCGCGGTCGCGGTCCACGCGCTCGACCCAGACCGTGACGGTGTCCCCCACCGCCACGACGTCGCTCGGGTGCTTGACGAAGCGCCGGGCCATCTTGGAGATGTGCACGAGGCCGTCCTGGTGGACGCCCACGTCGACGAAGGCGCCGAAGTCCACGACGTTGCGCACGGTGCCCGTGAGCTCCATGCCGGGCTCGAGGTCGTCGATCGAGAGCGCCGCGCGGCTGAAGACCACCTCGGGGGCATCGTCGCGCGGGTCGCGGCCGGGTTTCTCCAGCTCGGAGACGATGTCGGCCAGCGTCATGACGCCGCAGCCGAGCTCGCCGGCGAGCAGGGCGACGTTGCCCAGGCGCTGCTTGATATCGGGGATGCCGCCGCGCGCGAGGTCCTTCTCGGTCACGCCGGCGCGCTCGAGCAGGGCCTGCGCCACGGGATAGCTCTCCGGGTGCACCGCCGTGGCGTCGAGCGGGTTGGCGCCGCCGCTCACGCGCAGGAAGCCCGCCGCGTTCTGATAGGCCCTGGGGCCGAGCTTGGGGACCTTCTTGAGCTGACGGCGGTCCGTGAAGGGGCCGTTCTCCTCGCGGTAGGCCACGATGTTTCGCGCCACGGCGGCGGTGATGCCCGAGACGTAGCCGAGCAGGCTCGCGCTCGCGGTGTTGACGTCCACGCCCACGCGGTTGACGACGTCCTCCACCACGTTGCCCAGGGTGCGGGCGAGCTCCGCCTGGTCGAGGTCGTGCTGGTACTGACCCACGCCGATGGACTGGGGAGGGATCTTCACGAGCTCGGCGAGCGGGTCCTGCAGGCGGCGGCCCAGGCTCATGGCGCCGCGCGTGGTGACGTCGAGGTCGGGGTACTCCTGGCTCGCGAGCTCGGAGGCCGAGTAGACCGAGGCGCCGGCCTCGTTGACGATGGTGTAGCGCAGGTCGGGGGCGGACTCGGCGATGAACTCGGAGACGACCTCCTCGGTCTCGCGGCTGGCGGTGCCGTTGCCGATGACGATGGTGTTGATGCCGTACTTGTCCGTAAGGCGCGCGAGCTCGCGCTTGGTGCCCGCCACGTCGCGGCGCGGCACCGTGGGGTAGACCACGCCGTGGTCGAGCAGGGTGCCGTACTCGTCCAGCACAGCCACCTTGCAGCCGGTGCGGAAGCCCGGGTCGAGAGCGATCACGCGGGCGCCGCGCACCGGCCGAGCGGAGAGGAGGCTCTCCACGTTCTTGGCAAAGACGCTGATGGCATCCGTCTGGGCGCGCACCGTGAGGCGGGCGCGGACCTCGCGCTCGAGCGAGGGGGCCATGAGGCGCTTGTACCCGTCCGCGATGGCGGCGTCCAGCACCGGGGCAAAGACGCCCTGGCGGCGCGGCCAGCGGCTCCCCAGGCGCGCCACGGCGGCGGCGGCGTCCACGCGCACGCGCACGCGGAGCTTCTCCTCGCGCTCGCCGCGGTCGATGGCCAGCACGCGGTGGTTGGGGATCTTGCGCGCCGGCTCGGCGAAGTCGTAGTAGGGCTCGTAGGGGGTCTTCTCGCCCGCGTTCACGGCCACGGACACGATGTCTGCCGTGCCCATGGTGAAGTCGCGCAGGTCGGCCACGTTCTCGGCGTCCTCCGCCACGACCTCGGCCACGATGTCCGCCGCGCCCGCAAGCGCCTTCTCCGGCGTGTCAAAGCCGGCCTCGGCGGCCTCCGACGTCACAAAGCGCGCCGCCTCGTCGAGCGCGGAGCCCTTGGTCGCCACCTGCATGAAGATCATGTTGGCAAGCGGCTCCAGGCCGGCCTCGCGCGCCTTCTGCGCGCGCGTCATGCGCTTCTTGCGATAGGGCTTGTAGAGGTCCTCCACGCGCTGGAGCTGCGTGGCAGACTGAATCTCCGCCTCGAGCTCAGGCGTGAGCTTGCCCTGCGCCCCAATGAGGAGCAGGACGTCCTCCTTGCGCTTCTCGAGGTTGCGGAGGTAGGAAAGGCGCTCGTCAAGGGCGCGCAGGGCGACGTCGTCCATGCCGCCCGTGGCCTCCTTGCGGTAGCGCGCGATGAAGGGGATGGTGTTCCCCTCGTCGATGAGCTTTACGGCGGCGTCGACGGCCTCCGGCTTGAGGCCGAGCTCCTCCGCGAGCGTGGCGATAAGGTCCATGTTCTGGCTCCCTCGGTTGGGTGCATGAGTGGATAAGGATAGCCGTGAGGGCCGCGCGGGGCAAAGGGCGAGGTCTAGGGGACAAACCGGCGCACCGAGAAGTGCTGCGGGCAGTCGCCCTGCTCGCCGGGAAGGTCGAACGTCCCCTCCCTCAGCATGCTCCATCCAACCCGCCCCAGGTAGGCGGGCCACTCTCCGTTGTCGGACATGTGAGTGAGGGTCACCGGACCCGCCGCCTCGCGCTCGAGCTTGTCGAGAAACGCCCGCAGCACCGGCGTGTCAAACGGGTTGAAGAGGTAGACGTGCGTGTAGGGGGCAAGCGGCAGGTCGAGGGCGCTTGCGCAGACCACGCGGACCTGCTCGTAGCGCACCGACCAGGCGGCCGCCTCCGCCGCGAGGCGCTCGTCCAGCTCCACGCCCGTCACGCGCCCGGGAAGCCCCGCGCCCACGAAGTAGGCGAGCACGCGACCAGCCCCGCAGCCCACGTCGAGGAGGTGGTCGTCCGAGGTGAGGTCGAGCGTGCCGAGAAGGTCCTCGAGTACGAAGTACGGCGTGGGCGTCGGGTCGTGCGCGCCGTCCGCCGCACGACGGGTCTTCTCGCCCGCGGCGAGGGCATGGCCGCAGACAGCAAGGTCACGCTGGGTGTCCGAGCTTTGTTCCACGCAACCTCCATCGCTGCCCCAAGCGTTCTTCCAGACAGTGATGCTACCCCTTTCGATGCGACAAAGACGCGTAAGCCGGACACGTGTGTTCCCGCCACCCATTTCGGACGCGGCCCGATTCCGAATCTCCTCCTACACGCTCAGGTCGCGTCGCGCAAAGACGGCGGTCCCGAGGGCAAAGAGTGCAGCGCCCGAGATGCCGAGCGTGGCCGCACCCGCAAGGGCGCTGGGCTCCCCGCCCACGACCCCAAGCGGGTCGAGGAGCGAGAGGGGCGTGACATCGGCGAGCCAGGAGAGCTCGTCGCCCACCCCCGAGAGCATCTGCACGAGAACGAAGAGCGCGCACACGGCAATGCCCGCCCACCTCGCGGCGGAGACGTTCGGGAGAGCGCAGGCTCCCGCCCAGCACAAGCCGGAGAGAAACAGCCACAGGCAGAACGTCGCCGCGTTGACGGCAACGGGGTCGGGGACGGCAAGCTCGCCGGGGAACATGGCATTGGCCGCAGCCAGCTCGAACGCAGTGAGCACCACCGCGAGAAGGACGAGGCAAAGAACGAGAACGCCCGCCTGCGAGAGCATGAGCCTCGCGCGCCCCACGGGCTGTGCGAGCAGGTAGGCGATGCTGCCGCGCTCGACGTGACGGACAACGAGCCGGCTGCTGAGCACCGCCGCAAGGACGAGGGGGAGCACAACGAGCAAAAAGCCGTACAGGTAGTTGACGACAAACTCCAAAAGCGTCGTCCCCTGGTCGGCCATGCCGAAGGCGGCAAAGAGCTCGGGCATGGCGTCGCGCATGAGGGCAAGCGACTCGCCGAGCTCGGGGTCGTACATGCCAATGATGACGCAGGCATAGAGAACCACCACCGCGGCGATGATTGCGGTCGGGAACAGGCAGGAGCGGAGCTCGTGCCTGAAAAGAGGAAGGATCATCGGAACCCCCTAGGCTTGCCGCAAGGGCTCGACGCCCTCGTACAGGTGCAGGAACAGCTCCTCGAGCGTCTGCTCGCGGGACGTGACCGAGGCCACGTCGTAGGAGGAGAGCTCGCGGATGAGCGCGTTCACGTCGCTCACGTCGCGGAGCTCGACCCTGCGGGCCTCCCCCTCCGCGGGCTCATCCCCGTGGGCGAGCTCCCAGCGCGAGCGCTCCCGCGCGCTCGAGAACTCGACCGAGTAGCCGCGCCCGCGCATCGAGCGCACCTCGTCCATGGCACAGGTCATGGCCACCCGTCCCGCGCGGATGAACGCCACTCGATCGCACGCACGACCGACCTCCTCGAAGATGTGCGAGGAGAGAAGGACGGCGGCGCCACGCGAGCGCTCCTCTGCAACGAGGTCGAGGAAGCGCTCCTGCATGAGCGGGTCGAGGCCACTCGTCGGCTCGTCGAGCAGGAGCACGTCAGGGCGCGCCATGAACGCCACCACGATCGCGGCCTTCTGCCGGTTGCCCTTTGACATCCTGCCGATCCGCGCGCCGAGGTCCAGTCCGAAGGCGTCGGCGAGCTCAAGCATCCGGGAGCGGTCGCGCATGCCCCGCATCCCCGCCATGAGGTCGAGGAAGGACCGCGCCGTCATCTCCTGCATGCAGGCGCTCTCTCCGGGCAAATAGCCCAGGCGGGCTTGCACCCGCGGGCGCTCAAGGAAGCAGTCATGCCCGAGAATCTCGACCTTTCCTTTCTGCGGTTTGATGAATCCCATGAGGTGGCGCATCGTCACCGTTTTTCCTGCCCCGTTGGGACCGAGAAACCCAAGCACTTCTCCCGCGGCCACCTCAAGGCTGACGTCGAAGACGCCACGGCCCCGTCCGTAGTCCTTCGTGAGCCCGCACACGCGAATCGCAGGCCCCGCTCCGTTCGCGGTCATAGGTACTCCCCCTTGTACGTGGCCCTCTTGAGCCAGTCGAGCCAGACGAGAAACTCCGAGAGCATCTCCCCCATGTCGAACGTCCCCCCGCCGCGCAGCCGCTCGTGCAGATAGCCGTCTCCGCACCATACGAGCATGCGCACCACCCGCATGGGATCGACGTCCTCCCGAAAGCGCTCCCAGTGCACATGGCCCAGGTACGTTCGCACCATGATTGGCACGGAATCTGTCATGAAGGCGTCGAGCACCCCGGAAACGTCTCTGTGACCGGGATAGAACGCCCGGACGAAGAAGTCCATGATGCGCGGGCTCAGTCTGACGAGGGCGGCCTTCCGAGTCGCGGCGTAGCGCATGATCTCGAAGAAGTCGTCAATCTGGTACCAGCGCTCGTCGACCACCGCGTCGGCCACGCGCCTGGTGACCGCTGTGAGGACGTAGAGGTAGAGGTCCCTTTTGTTCTTGAAGTAGAAGAAGAGTTGGCTCTTCGACACGCCCGCGCGCCTCGCTATGTCCGCCGTGGACGCACAGGCGTAGTCATCGCCTCCGAACACCTCGACCGCCGCGTCAACGACGGCGC
>CALUJT010000122.1 GCA_944321005.1 uncultured Atopobiaceae bacterium
GGGCGGTGTCGGCCCAGGGCCGGTCGCGGCGCTCAGGGTAGCGGCCCACGACGTCCTGGCCGAGCCAGGCAGCCAGCGCACGCGCCGTGCGGTCCGCGGCCTCCTCGCCGGAGACGACGAGCAGGCAGGGGCGCGGGCTTCTCGCCCAGAGCGCGGCGAGCACTAGCGGGCGCGCGGACTGGGCCACGGACAGGCTGGCGTCCTCGCCGGCGTCGAGCGCGCGCAGGTCACCCACGCCACGCCCGACGAGATCGTGCGCTACTACTACGCGCTTCTCGGCATGGCCACGCTCATGGCCACGCAGGCGGGCATGCTCGCGGTGGCCTCCGCGCAGCCCTGCGTCTCCGAGCTCGGCGCGCGACGTGCGGTTGCGGGCACGCCGCGCGGGCGCCAGCTCGTCGGCTGCGTTGCCGGCGCGTGGGTCGTATCGTTTGCGGCGCTCGCGCTCGCCTTCGCGTTCCTGCTCCTCGTGGTGGGCGTGGACTTTGCGGGGCGCGAGGGCCTCTGCCTGGTGGGGGTCGGCGCGTGCTCGCTGCTCGCCACCGCGATCGGCGCGTTTGTCGGAGCGCTGCCCATCCGTGCCGACCTCTCCGCCCGCTCCGGCATCATGACGGGCCTCACGTGCCTGCTTTCGCTTTTTGCGGGCCTCTACGGCACCGCGGCGCTCGAGCTTTCGGACTGGCTCGCGCGCACCGCACCGTGGACCGTGTGGGTCAACCCCACCAAGCTCGTCTGCGACACGTTCTACTCGCTCTACTTCTACACGTCGCTCGCCCCCTTCGCCCTGCGCGTCGCCGTCTGCGTGGCGGCCTCGATCGTCCTTCTCGTCCTGGCCACGGTCGCCTTTAGGAGGCAGAGCTATGAGCATCTTTAGGACCGCGCTGCGCGTGGCGGCCGCGCACCCCGTCTATCTGACCGTGTACGTGGTCTTTCTCTCGCTGCTGGGCGTGCTTGTGGTCGGCGACCTGGGCACCGGCGCCGCTGCGGCTGCCTCCGGACCGGCATTCGAGGCCCGCGTGGCCGTCGTGGATCGTGACGGCTCCGAGCTCTCGGGCGCGCTCGTTTCCTGGGCAAAGAAGAACGCTGAGGTCGTGACCGTGGACGACGAGCCGCTCGCGCTGCAGGACAGCGTCGCGACCGGTGCCGTGGACTGCCTGGTCGTGCTGCCCGCTGGCTTTGAGGGGGACCTGATCGCGGATGCGCGTGCCGGGCGCGACCCCGCACCGCTCGAGGTCGCCTATGGCACGGACGTGCAGGCGGGCGCCCTGGCCGCGACGGCGACCTCGCGCTGGGTGAGCCTCGCCGCCCAGGCGGCCGCGCTCGAGCCGGACGCCACCGCATCCGAGGTGGCCGAGCTCGCGCTCGCCGTCGCGGACGAGCGGGTAGACATGAGTGTGGACTCCACGGGCACGGAGGATGCGACGGGCAGCGGGCTCGCGGTCTACCTGCGCTTCTCGACCTACTCCGTCATGAGCTCGATCGTGGTCGTTGCCGGCGTCACGTTGGCCGCGTATCAGCGCCCGGAGATTCGTCGCCGCAACGCTGCCGCTCCCGTTGCGCCCGCGCGCCTTGCCTCCGGCGAACTCGGCGCGTGCTGCGTGCTCGTGGCCTGCGTGTGGGCGTGGACGTGCCTGGTGGGCGTCGTCGCCTGCGAGGGCTCGCTTACGGGCGTGGATCCGCTTCTCGTTGGTCTAGCGCTCCTCTCGATGCTTCCCTTCGCGCTTGTTCCGCTGGCGATTGCGTTTCTTCTCGCGCAGTTGGGACTCTCCGAGCAGGCGCTCAACGCGGTCGGCAACATCGGCGCGATGGCGCTCTCTTTTCTCGGCGGCGCCTGGGTGCCGCTTGCGCTCCTGCCTGCGGGCGTGCAGGCCGCGGCTCGCCTCTCGCCCTCGTTTTGGGCCTCGAGCGCCGTGGAGGCCGCGCTTGGTGCGAACGGCGTCACGCCTGCCCTTCTCGCCGAGGTGAGCACGTCTGTGGGAATCGTGGCGCTCTTTGCCGTGGCAATCTGCGCCGCTGGGCTCGCCGTCGGCCGCGCGCGTCGTCGTGTGGCGGGCGCCGCGTAGGGGAGCGTCCGGCGGCCCTGCTAGAATCGCCCTTATGGAGAGACTCGTCGACAAGGTCGTGGCGCTCGTCGCCTGCCTGCCCGCGCTCGCTGCCACCGCGCGCGGGACGGTGGGCGCGGCGGTCGTGGTCGCGCTGCTTGCGGCCGTGACGTCGGCCTCGCTCGTCGAGGTCTTGCGCGGGTCGGTACGCCTCGTGCCGCCGCTTCTGTGCTGCGCCCTCGTGTGCGTGCTGCCTAACTCCGCTGCGCTGCTCGGCGTCGCTGCCTGTGACCTCTGCTTCGTCGCATCGCTCGAAGGAGGTCGCGCGCGGCTTGCGCCCCTTGCCGCACCCGTTGCCCTTGCGCTTGGCTGGTGCGTTGGCGCCGAGGGCCCTGTCGTCCTTCTCACCGTTCTTGGGGCCGTGGTGGGCACGTGGCTCGGGCTTCGTGCCGGCGTCTTTGAGTGTCGCGACCGTGATGCCCTGCGCACCCGCGACGAGCTGCGCGCCGCCGAGCTCTCCCTTGCCGAGAAGAACCGCGAGCTCCTGGACGCCCAGGACTACGAGGTGCGCCTGGCCACGCTCGCGGAGCGGGCCCGCATCGCGCGTGACATCCACGACAACGTGGGCCACCTGCTCACGCGTGCCGTGGTGCAGGCCGAGGCGTACCGCGTGGTGCACAGCGGCGAGCCTGCCGAGAAGGACCTCGCCGCCGTGGCGCTCACCCTGCGCGAGGCGCTCGACGAGGTGCGCGCGAGCGTGCACGACCTGCGCGACGATGCCTGTGACCTCTCGGTTCAGGTGCGCGCGGTCGTGGAACGCGCCTGTGCGGGGACGGCAGTCGTGCCCGCAGTACGCGTGGAGGCGGGAGAGGCGCCGGCCGCCGTGGCGAGCTGCCTCACAGCGGTCGCGCGCGAGGCCGTCTCCAACGTGCTGCGCCACGCGGACGCGCGCCATGTGAGCGTGGAGCTGGTGGAGCACCCGGGGCTCTGGCGCCTTACGGTGACTGATGATGGGACGGCACCGGCCGGCGCGCCCGGCGGCGGCTCCGGCATGGGGCTCGCTTCGATGGAGGAGCGCGTGCGGGCGCTCGGCGGGGCGTTTCGCGTCGGTCCCGGCGAGGGCGGAGGCTGGACCGTCTTCGCCAGCGTGCCGCGCTCTGGCGGAGATAGGAGGCGCACATGAGGGTCGTCATAGCAGACGACGACGCCGTGGTGGTGGAGTCGCTCCAGATCGTGCTGGACGCACAGCCCGACATCGAGGTCGCAGGCTGTGGGACGGATGGGACCGACGCCGTGCGCCTGGCGGCCGATGCCGCACCCGACATCGTTCTTCTCGACATCCAGATGCCGGGGATGGACGGCCTTGCCGCTGCCGAGAAGATCCTCGCCTCCCCGGAGCCGCCGCGCGTGGTCTTTCTCACCACCTTCTCCGACGACGAGTACATCGTGCGCGCCCTTGCGCTGGGCGCTGCGGGCTACCTCATCAAACAGGACGTGGCGGGGGTGGCCCCGGCGCTGCGCTCAGTGATGGCGGGGCGCAGCGTGCTGGAGGGCGAGGTGCTGGAGCGGGCGGTCGCCCTGGGAGCGGGTGCGCCGGTGGCCGAGAAGCCCGACCTCACGACGGTCTTCCCCCAGCTCACGGACCGCGAGCGCGAGGTGGTTGCGCTCATTTCCGAGGGGCTGGACAACCGGGAGGTCGCGGCTGCCGCCTACATGGGCGAGGGCACCGTTCGCAACCACATCAGCTCGATCCTGGCCAAGCTCCATCTGAAGAATCGCACGCAGATTGCTGTGGCATACTGGAGGGCGCTTCGATAAGACAAACGAACCTGCCCCTTTTGTCTTAGGACGGGAATTCTTGTGGCAAACACCTCTTGGAAGCTCAAGCTCGCGTGCGTGTGGGGCGGTGAGCTCGTCTCCGTGCTCACGAGCTCCATCCTGCAGATGGGCTTCGTCTGGCACATCACGCTCACCACGAACTCGGCGAGCATGCTCTCGCTGGCGTCGCTCGCGGGCTTCCTGCCGCTCGCGCTCTTCGGCACCTTCGCGGGGGCAATCGTCGACCGCCTGCCGCTCAGGACCACGCTCATCGGGGCCGATCTCTTCATCGCCGCAGTGAGCGCCGTTGTGGCAATGGTCTCGCTCACGGGCGCGCTGCCTGTGTGGGTGGTTATGGTCGCGCTCTTCGTGCGTGCCATCGGCAGCTCCCTGCACACGCCCGCCTTTCAGGCGCTCACGCCGCTCGTGGCGCCGGCCGAGCACCTCACGCGCCTCGCGGGCGTGACGCAGGCCGTCCAGTCGGGCGGCTACATCCTCGGTACGGCCATTGCGGCGGTGATCTACCCGCTCTGGGGGCTCACGGCTATGATCGCGCTGGACGTGGCGGGCGCGCTCTTTGCCACGGTCGCGGTACTGGCGGCGCGGCTCGACGTTGGGGGTTCGGGGGCCGGCGCGACGGCGGGCGAGAAGGGCCTCGGCCTCGTGGCCCAGGCGCGCGCCCTCGCCGCGGAGACCGCCGACGGCTACCGCGTGCTGCGCGGCTACCGTGGCCTCTTCGCGCTGCTGTGGTGCGGCTTCGTGTTCACGCTGGTCTTCTCGCCCATCTCGGCGCTCTTCCCGCTCATGACGCTCGACCACTTCGGCGGCACCACGGGCGACGCCGCCACGGCTGAGATCGTGTTCTCGGTGGGCATGATCGCGGGATCGGCGCTGCTCACGGCGACGGGCGGGTTCAAGAACCGGGCGCTCACCGTGGTGGTGGCGACGGCGCTCTACGGGGTGGCCACGCTCGGGGCGGGCCTGCTCGACGCAGGCGGCTTCGTCGCGTTTCTCGTGGCGAGCTTCCTTATGGGTCTGAGCTCGCCCTTCTACTCCGGCCCGCAGACGGCCCTCATGCAGGAGAGGGTACCGCCGGAGTATCTGGGTCGCGTCTTCGGGCTCTACGGGGCCATCATGTCCTGGGCGCTGCCGCTGGGGCTGGCGTTCTCGTCCGTCTTCGCGGACGCGGTGGGCGCTCCGGCGTGGTTCGTGGGCGCCGGCGCCGCGATGGTCCTTCTCGCCTGCGTGACCTGGGCGATCCCCGCCATCCGCCGCATCGAGGAATGATACGAAGGGACAGTCCCTTCGTATCATGTGCTGGAGAGGCTAGGCAACTGCCTCGAGCGGGTCGTCGACGACGGGGCTCTCCCGGTACATCTTCCCGGGGTCAAGGTCGATGCAAGCCGTCTCGTCTCGGTTGCCCTCGAGGTCCCAAGCAACCGCATCATTGAGTACGGTTATCCTGCTGCGGAAGACGTTCTCATCAGCGAGGGGGGCAAATACGCCGCCGCGAGCAATGAGCGGCTTGATGTCCGCAAGACGAACCGTCCCGTCGGAAAAGTAGGCGTAGACGGTGAAGTTGTTGCCGGGGACAGCCTGCACGACCGCGGGAATGTACTCCATGATATGCCTCCTACGCGAGGGGGACGATTTGGTTGAGCTCTTGATTTGCGGCGGCGAGTTCCCAGTTTTGCATGAGTTCGTCCTTGTGGAGCTCCGTCCAGGCAAGCACGAACTTTAGCTGTCTGCCAGGCAGGGAGCCGCTCATGACGCATCCGCGGCGAATGTCGATAAGTGCATCGAATCCAGCGTAGCTAGCGTGAAAGTGAGGGGGGTTGTGGTCATCGTAGTACATCATGATCTTGATTCCGAGAAAGATCGAGATGACGGGCATACGAGACCCCCTTCAGAGCGGCTGTGCAGATATCCGTATTCTACCCATCGCCTGTAGGTCGTAGATGCGATGCCGGCACCTCTGTGCGCCGGTTCCCCTCGGTTATCCCCAGATCTCGTTCACAATCCTCAGCGCGAGCTCGTCGCGGCTGCCGGCGTAGTACTTGTCCAGCACGGCGCCAAAGACGGGATCCGCGCCCGTGAGCTCGAAGAGCGTCATAGACGAGCGGACCTTGAGGGCGTCGATGCTCCCCAGCACGGTCACGGGGTCGCTTCCCGGCAGGGCGAGAAGTGCGTGCGAGATCTCGAGAAGTCGTGTCCTGAGCAGGGGATGGCTGACGTACGCGTCGAGCTCCGCACGGCTGGCGATGCCGTAGCGCTCCGCCATGGGGCTGCGCCCGAGCCCGCGCGCCTGCGGGAAGACGAACCAGATCCAGTGGCTCCGCTTGCTCCCCGCACAAATCTCGGCGAGCGCCCGCTCGTAGACGCCGCCGTCCTGCGCGCGGACAAAGCGCTCGATGTCAAAGTATGTGTTGGGCATGTTCGACTCCCTCCTCTGTCAGATAATAGGCTTGTCAAGGCCGAGAGGAACAGGGGGCCGCATGTCCTACTGCGACTGGGACACCACCGACGAGCTCTGCCTGCGCTACCACGACGAGGAGTGGGGCGTGCCCGTGCACGACGACCGCACGCAGTTCGAATACCTCTCGCTCGAGGTCATGCAGTGCGGGCTCAACTGGACCATGATGCTGCACAAGCGCGAGGTCATGCGGACGTGCTTCGCGGGCTTCGACTTCGACGCCGTGGCGACGTTTGGCCCGAACGACGTCGAGCGCATCCTGGGGGTGCCGGGCATGATTCGCTCCCGCCGCAAGGTCGAGGCCATCATCAACAACGCGCGGCGCTTCCAGCAGGTGCGCGCGGAGTTCGGCAGCTTCGACGCGTACCTCTGGGGCATGGCCGGCGGCGCCACGATCCTCTACAACAAGCACGCCGACGGGTGGATTCCTGTGAGCAACGGCCTCTCGGCGCGCGTGGCGGCGGACCTCAAGCGCCGTGGCTTCAAGTACCTGGGCCCCACGACGGTCTACTCGCACCTGCAGGCCTGCGGCATCATCAATGACC
>CALUJT010000123.1 GCA_944321005.1 uncultured Atopobiaceae bacterium
CTCACAACGAAGGACTGCGCGTCTGCGGGATCCTCTCCGCCGAACTCCACCTCGCAGCTCTCGGTGACGTCCGCTCCGCTCGAGTCGAGCACGCGCAGCGTGTCCCGCAGAAGCTCCACGCCCCGGGCGTCAGCGAGGTCGGACACCACCACTGACCTGCCCAGCGTTCCCGGCGTCGCGTTGGTCACGCGCACGCGGTAGGTGACCTCGTCGCCCTCGGAGAGGGTCTGCTCCGAGGCGTCCTTCTCGACCAGCAGGTGGGGCTGGTTCACCCACGCGTCCGCGGAGGCCTCGACGGGCTCGCAGTTCTCGGCCGTCGCCCGCGCCACGTTCTCGACCTGCCAGCCGGAGACGGATTCGTCGGGCCGCACGAGGTAGGAGACCTCGACCACGGTGTCGTGGGCGAGGCGCTCGATGGAGAGGCGCCAGCCCGTGCCGGACCTCTCGAGGCTCCAGGCGCCTCCCGTGTCGCCGGCGGTGGAGAGGGCGCCCTCGGCCCTGTCGCCGGCCCATGCCACCGGCACGTCCTCGCCGTTCGCGCGCAGGCAGATGGCGGGCGAGCCGTCGTCGTTGCTCGCGAGGGACATGCCCTCGGGCAGGGAGTCGTCGGTGACGGTCACGCCGTCCGCCACGGTCCCCTCCTGCTGGTTAGCGACGCGAACCACGTACTCGAACGCGCCGTCGTCCGCGCCCGGCTCCTCGTCCTCGCCTCGGGCGGCCACGTGGCCCTCGAAGGAGTCGACGGACTTCTCGATCGAGACGGAGGGGACGGAGAGGTTGGTCACCACGTCGTTCGTGCGGTTCTCGTCCGTCCCGTTCACGAGGGCGAACGCCCGGTTGGTAACGGAGAGCTCCCCGCTCGCCGGGTACGCGTCGAGCCGCGCCCTGAGCGCGAGCCGGTAGGTCTCGCCCTCCATGGGCATGCCCTGGAGGTAGTCCTCGTCAAAGACGAAGCGAACGACGCCGTCCTCGCAGACCACCTCTCCCGCCGCGTCCGTCGCCTCGGTGCCGGTCCCGTCGTAGAGGAGGGCGGAACCCTCGACGTAGCTCATCTCCGCCGGCAGCTCGTCCACGAGCTCGAGGCCCGTGTATCGATAGCCCCACCGGCAGTTGACGCCCTGCTCGTGCGTCGTGTAGTCGATGGCGTACGCGACCTCGTCGCCCACCGAGACGCGCTCTTCGCCGGTCTTGTCGGCGCTCTTGGTGACCTCGGTCCGGTCCTGCGTCGTGGCGGAGGGCACCGTGAGGTACTCGGTGTTGAGGTAGAAGATGGACTCCGAGGAGCGGCCGTGCGCGTCCTCGCTCACGCCCCACGACGTGCCGAAGTGGAACTTCAGGGGCACCCCGCGGTTCTCGCCCGTGGTGTCGAAGTAGGCCTCCACCATGCCGTCGCGATAGTCGTCGGGGTCCGTCGGGTCGAGCCACACCTCGCCGCTCTCCACGGTGGTTCCGTTGTCGCTCAGGTAGAGGACGTCGTTTTCCTGGGAGAGGCGCCCCACGGTGACGGCTCCGCCAAACGAGAAGGACTGCCAGACGTCAAGGTCGATGGTCGAGAGGTGGCCGCGCAGCTCGACGGGCTCGTCGGTCCCCGCCTTCACGAAGCTGATCTCCACCTCCACGTCCGCGAGGCCCACCGTGTAGAAGTTGAGGCTCTGGATGCCCCGCTCGTCGTCGGCGACCGTCCTGTCCTCGTCCGCCATGAAGACGCCCGTCTGGAACGTGGGATAGTAGCGCGTCTCGTTGTTGTAGGTCGACTCCTCCTCCCAGCCGCCCTCGGGCTCGAGGTAGGTCCACCCGGAGAGGGAGATCACCGCGTCGATCTCCTGGCTCCCGTAGCGCCCGCCGGTCGCGCGGACGGAGAACTCGGCGTCCGGCGGCGTCTCCGCGTCTATCCTCGCCACCCAGCCCGGGGTGTTCCTGAGCGGGCCCTCGCCCGCGCCCTGCCCCGTCACGTCCTTGCGGTACTGCCCGATGTCGTCCGAGCGCTCGAACCCCCTCGCCGCGTCCAGGTCCCAGCCCTCGAAGTCGATGGACCAGGAGTGCTCCGGTCCCTCGATCTCGCTCTCGGGGACGTAGACGACGTCGATCTTCTCGAAGCTCGCCGCGGCCGCGACGACGGGCGCCGTCCCCTCGAGGACGAGCCCGAGCGCCACCAGCGCCGCCAGCAGCGCGGGCGCCAGGCTCCGCGCGCCCGCGAGCGCCCCCTCCGCAAGCTCCGAGAGCCCCCGCAGGAGCTCCTCGCACCACCGCTCGAGGCGGCTCGTCGGGCCGTGCGGCCCGCCACTCATGCACGTCTTCCCCATGGTCCCTCTTTCTCGCTGCGCGCGGCCGCGCCGCGCGACTGCCTGACGGACTCCTCCTGCCTCCCTTCTCGCGACTGCTCGTACGTCCCGCCACGGGCGGGCCTGCCTGTCGGGCGTCGCGGGGGAGTGGGGCGTCTGGGGTGCGTGGGGGTACGGGTGCCCGGGTGCGGCAGGTGGTGGGGGAGCGTAGCACCGGGTCGCCGACACGCGTCTTCATCCGCGCGTACGCCACGCTGACGCCGCAGGTGGGAGGCGTCGCCTCACGGTCCGGACGAACTCGGCCGTCGGTGGACGGCGTCATTTTGGCGCCGAGCGCGACCACCGCGCGGCCGGGGTACTGTTCGCCACCGCGACGGACGGCGGGGAGGGCGCGTGCCGGCGCTTCACGTGTCCGCGCTCGTGCCCGCTCGATTCCCGTCCGGCGCGTGCGGTAGGATTCTCTCCAGTGATATTGCCGTCGTGGAGAGGAACCCATGCCGCTCGCCCTCGTGACAACCCCCGACGATCAGATCGCCTGCCCCGAGGTCGCGCGCCTCCTGCGCGAGGCGCTCGCCTCCACGGGCGGCGCGACGCTCGTCGTGCCGTCGTTCTCGCAGGCCCTCGACGCCCAGCGCGCGCTCTGCGCGGAGGGGGGGCTCTCGCTCGGCCTCGAGGTGACCACGGCGGAGGCCTGGGCCCAGGAGCGCTGGGAGGTCTGGGGGGACGGCCGGCGCCTCGTTGACGACGCCTCGCGCTGGGTGCTTGCGAGCCGCGTGCTCGCCCGCGCCGCCGGGCGCCCCGGCTCCGCCCTCGAGAACGTCCCCGGCGCCGCCGCGCTTCTCGCGGACCTCGCGCGGGAGGGCCTTCCCTGGCTCGCCTGCGCCCCCGTCCCCGAGGGGGTCACGCGGGCGGAGGCCGAGCTCGTGGCGCTCCTGGAGGACTACGAGGACGAGCTCGGCTCCCACGGTCTCGTGGAGCCGTGCTCGGTCATGGCCGGGCTCGCCCAAACCCTCGACGCCGAGGGGGGCCGGGTGGCGCCCCTGGTGCTCGCGGGCTTCGAGGAGATGCCGCGCGCCGCGCGCGAGCTCGTCTGCGGCCTTGCCGCACGCCATGACGTGACCGTCGTGTCGCGCGGGGGCGAGGGGCCGTCCCGCGCGCTGGGGCGCGCGCTCGCGAGGGAGCTCGCCGAGCTTGCCGCCGAGAGGGGCGTCGAGGTCGCGGAGCGTGCCGCCGAGGGCGGCCCCGGACCGCGCACGGGGCGTCCGCCCGAGCTCGCCGCGCTTCTCGGCTCCCTCTTCCTGGCGCCTCCGCCCCCCGTCGCCCCCACCGGGGCGCTCCGCGTGCTCCTTCCCTCCGGGCCCTCGGCCGAGCCCGAGCTCGTCGCACGCGAGGTGCGCGGGCTCGCGGACGGGGGCGCCCGAGACGTGGTGGTGGTCGCGCCCGACCCCGCCGGCGCATGGTCGGCCCTCGCGGGGAGGCTCGCCGCCCGCGGGGTCTCCGTTCGGGCCCAGCTCTCCGTCCCGGTGGGCTCGCTCGAGATCGGTCGGGCCTATCTCGAGTACGTGGGCGCCGTAGCCCGGCTGGCGGAGCTCGCCTCCGCGTGGCCCCACGCCGAGGACGTCCCGGACGCCCCGCGTGCGGGAACCGTGCGCGTGCGGCTCGCGGACATGTCGTGGTGGCCCCCGCGGGACCTCTCGGACTTCCTCGTCTCGGGCATCTCCCACATGGAGGCCTCCCGCGCCCGTCGCCTCGACGCGGAGTGGCGCGGGAACCGCCTGCTCACGCCCGCGGCAGTCCTCGCGCAGCTCCAGTCCGAGAGGGACGTCTCGCCGGAGGTGGCCTCCGCCACGAGGGAGCTCATGAGGGGCCGCCTGGGGTCCGCCGCCTCCAGGCTCCTCGCGCCCTTCGTCCAGGGCGAGCGGGCCTCGGAGCGCGCGGCCCACGAGGCGGCGGCCGTGCTCTCCGCCGTTCTCGGGGCCGCCAAGAGCCTGAAGGAGCTCGGAATCACGGCAGACCCCTCTGAGCCCGGGCACGTGAGCCTGGCCGAGCTCGTGGAGCTTGCCCTCGACGTCCTCTCCCGCACGCGCGTCCCCCTGCGCCTGGAGCGCGTCGCCCCCGGGGCCGCGTGCGTCGCGCGCGTCATGTCCCCGCGCGCGGCGGCGCGGCTGGCCCCGCTCTCCGCCGACGCGCTCCTGCTCCTGGGGCAGACGTCGACGGAGTCGTCCGTCTCCGCTCCCGACGACGCGCTGCACGCCCTTCTCTCCGCCTATCGCGTGGAGCCCGCGCCGGGGGCGATGGACGCCGCGCGGGCCCGCCTCGCGGCGGCCGCCCGCGTCCCGCGGGGCACCCTGCTGCTGGAGCGGACGCTCTTCGGGGCGGACGGCAAGGAGCGCTACCCCTCGTTGATGATGACCGAGGTCCTCGCCTGCTACGGCCTTGCCGCGGACGCCCCCGCGGCGCAGGTCGCCGCGGCCCTGGGCCCGGGGAGCGTGTCGTCGCGCCCGGAGACCCTCGTGAGCGAGAACGTCTCGGCCGTGGGCGCGCCCGCCGTCCCGCAGGGGTCAGAGACCCCCTCTCCCGCCGGCGTCATCGACCCCTCCGAGCGCGCGTGCGTCTCGCCCCCGCCGGAGGGGGTCGCCGCAGAGGACGCCCGACCGCTCCTCTCCGCCTCGCAGATAGAGACGTACCTCGAGTGCCCGTACAAGTGGTTCAGCCTCAGGCGCCTGCGCCTGAGGGACGCCGACGCCGGCTTCACCGGGGCCGAGATGGGAACCTTCGCCCACCGCGTGCTCGAGGTCACGCGGCGCGAGATGCTCGCCCGGGCGCAGGAGCGCGCGCTCGGCGGCCGGGAGCTCCTCGACGCGCGAGCCGCGCGCGAGGGCGCCATGCAGCTCCCGGAGTACCGCGAGCTCGTGGGAAGGCTCGAGGCGCGCGCCCAGGAGGACCCCGCGGCGCGGCTGCCCGGCTCCTCCGTCGCCGACCCCGCGGCCCTTGAGGAGGCGCGCCTCGTTCTCTCCGAGGAGTTCGACGCCCACCTCTCGCACCAGTACCAGCTCGAGCGCGGGCGACGCCCCCTGCCGCAGGCGCTCGTCCCGCACGACGCCCGCCAGGCGGGGCAGGTGCGCGCCCTCCGGCGCGACCTCTCGACGCTCCTGGACTTCGAGTCCGAGATGCTCGTGGGCTTCGAGCCGCGCTGCTTCGAGTGGGGGTTCGGCCGAGGCGGCGCCGAGGTCGAGTACGCGGGCGTGCGCCTCACGGGCACGATCGACCGCATAGACGTGGACGCCCACGGCCAGGCCGTCGTCATCGACTACAAGCACAAGTCGGACGCGTGCTTCGCGCGGGAGTACGACGTCTTCGGCGGCGAGGGCGCCGACCCCTCGGCCCTCGCGCTGCCCCGACGCGTGCAGTCGCTCGTGTACGGCCAGGTGGTCAGGAGGGCGTTCCCGGGCCTCTCCGTCCGGGCGGCGGTCTACCTCTGCACCAAGGGGGGCCACGCGCTCGCCGGCGCAGTGGACGAGAACGTCCTGGACAACGTGTTCGGCTCCCGCGCGCCCTCGGCCCAGCGGCTCCCCCGCGTCGCCGTCCCGCGCGACGCGTCCTTCGGGCGCGACGGGGAGAGCGGCATGGAGGCCCTTCTCGACGCGTGCGAGGAGCTCGTCGCGGGGCGCATCGAGCGCATGCTCGCGGGCGACATCGAGGCGGCCCCCGTGGACGCCGACGCCTGTCACTTCTGCCCGGTCCTCAACTGCGAGAGGAGGCTTCGCGCATGAGCGAGAAGAACCGTGTCGCCGCGCCCGCGATCGACCTCTCCGGGCTCAACGACCGCCAGCGAAAGATCGCCGAGACCCTCGACGAGCCGCTCTTCGTGGAGGCGGGCGCCGGCTCCGGCAAGACCTTCACCCTCACCCAGCGCATAGCCTGGGCGCTCTCGCCGGGCTCGGGCGAGGGCGGGGCGCCCTTCCTGGAGGGGCTCGACCAGGTGCTCGTCATCACCTTCACCGAGGCCGCCGCGCGCGAGATCAAGGAGCGCGTGCGCTCCACGCTGCGCCGGGCGGGAATGGGGGACGCCGCGCTCGAGGTGGACGACGCCTGGATGTCCACGATTCACGGCATGTGTCGGCGCATCCTCGCTCGACACGCGTTGGACCTGGGGCTCGACCCGTCCTTCTCGGTGGTGGCCGACTCCCGGCAGGCCGCACTCTTCGACCGGGCGATGGACGACGTCATGCGCGCCGCCCGCGGCGAGCGCGCCCTTGCCGACCTGTTCGATGAGTACGACCTGGGGACCCGCTCGGCGCAGACCGGCTACACGGGCCTCATGGGCCTCGTGGAGCGCCTCGTGCGCGAGGGCGGGTCGCTCCCGGGCGGCGTGGGCTCGCTCGAGCCCGCGACGGGAGGGTGGGACGCCGCCGTGGACGCGGCGCACGAGCTCGCCATGAGGATGGAGGAGCTCGGAGCGGCAAGGCTCTCGCCGGCGGCCGCGTCCGTCGTGGGCGCCTCCCTCGAGGCCCTCCGCGAGCTCGAGGCGCTGCCCCGGCCGGAGCGCACGCCCGAGGCGGTTGCCGGGGCGCTCTCCCGCGTGAGCGCCCC
>CALUJT010000124.1 GCA_944321005.1 uncultured Atopobiaceae bacterium
GCCCTCAAGCCCGGCGGCAAGATCGGTAACGTCAACTACCTCGGCGGCGGCGACTTCGTCACCATCCCGCGCGTCGAGTGGGGCGTCGGCATGGGCCACAAGGACATCCGCGGCGGCCTCATGCCCGGCGGTCGCCTGCGCATGGAGAAGCTCGGCGCGCTCGTGAGCTCCGGCCGCCTGGACGTGGCGCCGCTCTCCACCCACGTCTTCCACGGCTGGGACCACCTCGAGGAGGCGCTCTTCCTCATGCGCGACAAGCCGGCGGACCTCATCAAGCCGGTCGTCGTCATCGACTAGCGTCTTGTGGTGAGTCGCGGGCGGGGGTCCTTCTCGGCCCCCGCCCGCTCGTTTGTCTGGGGGTCGCATGCGCGTGCTGGTGGTGTCCGGCTTTCTTGGAGCCGGGAAGACGACGTTCATACAGGAGCTTGCCCGCCGCACCGGGCGCGACTTCGTGGTGTACGAGAACGAGTACGGTCAGGCGGACATCGATGCCAGGGTCCTCTCGGAGACCGACGAGCTCTCCGTCTGGGAGTCCACCGAGAACTGCATCTGCTGCTCGGGCAAGCAGGGCTTCGCCGCTTCCGTGCTCACGATCGCCAACACGCTCGACCCCGAGTACCTGGTCGTGGAGCCCACGGGCGTCGCGCGGCTCTCCAGCGTGCTGGAAAACGTCGACCAGGTGAGCTACGAGCGCATCTCGCTGCTCGCGCCGATCGCGATCGTGGACGCGGTCGCCTGGGAGCGCCAGCGCGAGCGCTTCTCGGACATCTACCTCGACCAGGTTGCCACGGCGCCCGCGGTGGTGCTCTCCAAGGTGCAGCATGCGGGGCCGGGCCAGGTCGCCGCCGTGCGGGCATGGGTTGCCGAGAAGAACCCGGAGGCTCGCATCGTGGACGTCCCGTACGACCAGCTGCCCGACGAGTTCTTCTCGGCGCTGCTAGAGCACGACCTCGACCCGGAGCGCTCTGCGGCGCGCCCGGATGCGGCGCCGGCGGAGGACGAGTTCGAGAGCCTGTCTTTGGCGGGGGTGTCGCTGCCCACGGAGAATCACCTGCTGTGGTTCCTGGACGCGCTGGTCGCGGGGGTCTTCGGCGAAGTCGTGCGCGCCAAGGGTCTGCTGCCCTGCGGCGGCCAGTGGCTGCGCTTCGACGTGGTGGACCGGGCGTGGTCGGTCACCGGCGCCGAGCCTCCCGCGGAGGGCGAGAAGGACGGCGCGCTCGCGGTGTTCATCGGGCCGGAGGTGCGCAGGCCCTGGCTGCGCGAGACGCTGCTGCCGCTCGTGCGCGATGCCGTGGCCGCGGGTCACGCGGGCGCTGCCAATGACGAGTCGCTCGACTACGGTCATCATCACGGGCATCACGACCACCACCATCACGACCACCACCATCACGACCACCACCATCACGAGTAGCGCGCTCTTATCGCCGGGCGTCTGGCATGCGGCCTCCCGGTCCCGCGCTACAATCGGCGAGAAGAACCCGTCGTCTGCAAATTGGGGACTGTCCCCAATTTGCAGAGAGGAGCCGCCATGTCCCAGACAGCCGACCGCGTGGACGCCGAGAACGCTGCTCGCCCCGACGCGCCGACCACGCACCCCGAGTTCGACCGGCTCGTGCGCACGATGTGGCGCCTGCGCCAGCCGGACGGCTGCCCGTGGGACCGCGAGCAGACGCACCGCTCCATCACCAAGAACATGGTGGAGGAGGCCTACGAGGCCGTGGAGGCCATCGGGGCGGACGACGCGGAGCACCTGGTCGAGGAGCTGGGCGACGTCCTGGAGCAGGTGGTGCTCCACGCGCAGATCGCCGCGGACGAGGGCGCCTTCACCATCGATGACGTGGTCCACGGCCTCAACGAGAAGCTCGTCCGCCGCCACCCGCACGTCTTTGGCGAGCACGCGGCGGCAGGGGGCGGCGGCGAGGTCCAGGACATCTGGGACGAGGTCAAGGCCGCCGAGCGCGCGGCGGCGGGCGAGAAGGACGAGCGGCCCCGGGGCCTTCTGGAGAGCGTGCCGCGCTCCCTGCCGGCCCTCATGCAGTGCCAGAAGATCTCCAAGCGTGCGGCGAAGGCGGGCTTCGAGTGGCAGGACGAGGCGGGCGTGTGGGCCAAGGTCGCCGAGGAGCGCGCGGAGCTCGAGCGCGAGGCCCTGGGCTCCCCCGAGCGCGCGGCGGAGTTCGGCGACCTGCTCTTCGCCCTGGTGAACGTCGCCCGCTGGGAGGGCATAGACGCGGAGGAGGCGCTCGCGGGCGCCAACCGCAAGTTCAGGAGCCGCTGGGCCCGCATGGAGGCCCTCGCCGCGGAGGCGGGCCTCGACCTCGAGGAACTCGACACGGACGCCATGAACGAGCTTTGGGACCGTGCTAAGGCTGAGGAGATGCCCCGTCCGTGAGCCGCGCCCCGTGCGCTCTGGTATAACTTGAGATGAGCGCGGATTGCCGCGCGGCCCAGCCACAACGAGGCAGAAACGAAGACACGGCATGAGCATGGCAGTCACCACAGGTGCGGGTTCCCGCGGAAAGGGGCAGGGGCGCTCTCTCGCGTCCGGCCGTCCCCGCCAGCGCGCCCGCGCGGAGCAGCGCCCGCGCAGGGCGTCCGCTCCCAAGCAGAAGGCCGGGGCCAAGCCCGCCCGCTCGCCGCTCGCTGGCGTCTCCCTCGGCAGCATTCGCGAGAAGGGCGAGGGGTTCCTCGACTCCGCCGACAGGTTCAGGACCGCGCTCGTGGTCGTCGCCGTCCTTCTCGTCATCTTCGCCGCCCTCTACGCGCCCGCCCAGGGGCTCTACTGCGCATGGCGCGACCAGGGCGTCCAGCAGGCCGAGCTCGACGAGCTCACCAAGGCCAACGAGCGGTACCAGAGCGACATCGACCGCCTCCAGACCCGCGAGGGCATCGAGGACGAGGCGCGACGCCGCGGCTACGTGGCCGAGGGCGAGTCCGAGATCGTGGTCGACGGCACGCTCCCGGAGGACGGGCAGCAGGACGGCTCCGCCGAGGAGGAGCTTCCCTGGTACCTTGCTCTGGGAGACTTCGTGTTCCAGTATCGCTAGTCTCGCCGCCCGTCCCGGCCGGGCCGGCGCATGAGGAGGGGGCGCCATGACGCGCGTCGCGTGCATTGACATCGGAACCGTCACGGCCCGTCTTGCCGTGGCCGACGTCGAGGGCGGCCGCGTGGTGCGCCTCTCCAAGCGCTCGGAGATCTGCAACCTCGGCGAGGGGGTGGACGCCGCGGGGCGCCTGTCCGAGGCGGCCATGGGGCGCGTCCTCGCGTGCGTGCGCGCCTACGCGGGCATGGCGCGCGAGGCCGGGGCACAGGCCGCCTGCTGCACGCTCACGAGCGCCGCGCGCGACGCGGAGAACTCCGGCGTCATCGAGGGGGAGCTCCGCGCCCTCGGCCTCTCACCCGAGACCATTCCCGGCCAGGTGGAGGGCACGCTCACGTTTCTGGGCGTGGCGCAGGACTTTCCCGGCCGGCGCATCCTCGTGGCGGACAACGGCGGGGGCTCCACGGAGCTCGCGCTTGGGTCGCTCGGTGAGGACGGTGCTCTTGACCTGGACTTCGTTAGGTCCGTTGACGTGGGGTGTCGCCGCCTGACGGAGAAGTTCCTCTCGGCCGCCCCGCTGCCCTCGCCGGATGACCTCGCGCGCGCCCACGCCTTTGCCGCGGACGCCTTTGCCCCCGCGGTCGCGGCGGGCCGTCTCCGGGCCGCCGGCACGGACGGCGCGTCGGATGCGTCCCCTGAGGCGCTCGTCGTCTGCGGCGGCACCGTGACGAGCCTCGTGGCCATCGACGCCCGGCTCGAGCCGTACGACCCGGCGCGCGTCCACCTCGCCCACCTCTCCCGCGGGCGCGTGGCCGAGCTCGAGGCCCTTCTCGCCGGCCTCACCGCGGAGGAGCGCGCGCAGCTCCCCGGGCTCCAGCCCAAGCGCGCCCCCGTCATGCTCGGGGGCGCCGTCGCCGTCTCCGAGCTCATGGCCCAGACCGGCTTTCCCGAGCTCCAGGCCAGCGAGTCCGACCTCCTCTTCGGCCTTGCCATCACCGCCGCGGCCACCCTCGAGGGCGCGCCCTCGCCCGTCTCCTGGCGCCCGGAGATGCGCCCGCTGCGCTAGGATGGTGTGGCGCGGCCACGGGGGCGTGGCGGAACTGGCATACGCAGGAGACTTAAAATCTTCGGCCGAAAGGATTGTGGGTTCGAGTCCCACCGCCCCTACCACGCGCCTCGCGCGGCCTCTGGTATACTCGACTCCGCGTCCCCATCGTCTAGTGGCCTAGGACATCGCCCTTTCAAGGCGACGACACGGGTTCGACTCCCGTTGGGGGCACCACGTTCGCACGGCCCGAATCGCCTTGGCGGTTCGGGCCTCTTTCGTGCCGCGGGGGCGAGAGGGGCGCAGGGGCGAGAAGAACGCGGTGCCGACGGGGCGCGGGTCCGCGGGCGCTACCAGTCGAGGTCGCGGCCGCGCGCGAACCTCTCGGCGGAGGCGACGAGCCAGTCGAATCCCTGGCACCAGCCTATGAAGTCGGGCACATCCGCGATGATGGGCTCCGCCTCGCGCACGGCGAGCACGCTCTCCTCGAAGCTGCCCGCCGCCGCGTCCGGGCGGTCGGGGAGGTAGGGCTCGACGTAGGTGGGGCGCAGGAGGGCGTAGGCCCCTCCCTCGCAGAGCTCGTCGTAGCCCCTCAGCGCGCGCCGCGCCGCGCTCATGCGGTCGAGCTTGAAGAGCAGGATGACGCGCGCGAGGTGGGACCAGGCGTCCCCGCGCCGGTCGAAGAGCGCGTCGAGGGCGTCGAAGCCGGCCTCGTCCTCGAGGCGCGCGAGCGCGAGCGCGAAGGTGTGGCGCGCCCCGAGCTGGTCGCCCGGCATCGCGTCGACGAGCGAGGCGGCGGCGCTCGCCGCCATCCTGAAGCGGGCCCCCTCGAGGCAGGTGCGTGCCACCGCGGCGCGCAGCCTCAGGCGGGGGCGGTAGAAGACGTCCGCCCAGGCGTCCCCCTCGGGCGTCTCGCCGGCGTCGAACTCTTGCTCGAGCTCCACGAGGCCGCCGAGGAGCGGGTCGGGGTCGAGGTCCTGGGCGAGAAGCGCGAGCAGGCGCGCGTCGAGCGAGCCCGCGGCCAGCTGGTCGGCCCGCTCGCTCTCCGCGCGCAGGACGGACAGCCGGCGCCTGCGGGCGGCCTCGAAGGCGTCGTCGTCGAGGAGGTCGTCGTTCCTGCAGCTCGCGCGATACGCGTCGAGCGCCTGCGCGAGGACGAGCAGCGCCGCCTCCGCGGGGTCGTCCACGAAGGACGCGGGGTCCTCGCGCACCGCGAGGACCAGCTCGGCGTAGGCGTCGTCCGAGAGGGGCCCGATCTTCTCGCGGCGTCGGAGCGCGCAGCGCTCGACCAGCTCGTCCCAGGCGTTCATGTCCTCTGCTCCCCCTCGTTCCCGCGGCCCCCCAGGGCCTCGGCCGCGGCATCCGGGCGCAGGGACGCCACCGTCCCGGCGACCCACGACCCCAGGACGCCCCTGCCGGAGCGGTCGTTGCCCTCCTGAAGCAGGACGATGCCCTCGCTCACGGCGAGGATGAGCTCGTCCTCGCTGTAGGGGCTCACGCGCAGGCGCGCGAACTCGCCGTCGGGGAGCTCCACCTGCCGGACGAGCGCCTGCGCCCCGTTGGGATAGGCCGAAAGGAGCTCCTCGAGGAGGTCGCGCGCGGCGAGAAGGTCGCAGCGCTTGTGCGCGAGCGCGGTGCGGGCGAGCAGCATCCACGCGTCGTTTGCCGGGCGCTGGGGCGAGATGGCCCCGTAGCGCTCCGCGAGGCGCGCCAGCCCGGGCTCGTCTTCGAGCTTGGCGAGGGCGTAGGCGAGGGTGAAGCGCACGTCGCAGGAGTCCGCCGGGTCGGAGGCGAGGAGCCGCTCCGCCGTCTCCGCGGCCACCCTGTTGCGCCCGCAGATGAGCGCCTCCTCGGCAAGGGATGCCAGCCAGCGCCAGTACGGGCGCATGGCGATGCTCGTGGCGAGCGCGGCGCGCTCTCCCTCCATGGAGGCGGCCGCCTCGTCGCGGGAGGCCTCGCAGTGCGCCCTGACCTCGTCCTCGCGCTCGACGAGGAAGCGGTAGCGCGCCTCGACGGACGGCGCCTCGGACGAGGAGCGCATCCTCAGGGCGTCGTAGCACGCGGGGTCGAGGGAGAGCGCCTCGTCGAGCAGGTCCTTGCCGCGCTGGATGAGACCGGGCGCCTGCTCGTCCGACGCAAAGGGGAGCTGGTAGTCCACCACGTCCGTCGCCAGGGCCACCAGGTGGAAGGCGCGGTCGGCGTCGGACTGCGGGAGGCTGTCCCGGTCCTGCGCAAAGCGCTGGCTGAAAGAGGCGAACGCGCGCATGGCTGCGCCGGGCTCGGCGTCGTCGAGCCCCTGGGCAAAGCGCAGGCTCAGCCGCTGGTAGTCCTCTCGCTTGGGGTCGTGTGCCATCTGTGCCGCTCCTCTCGCACCCTATGGTAGCGGACTTGCGCCCCTGCCCGCGCCGCTCTCCGAGCGGGCGGTCCGCTCGGGGGGCGAGAGAAAAACGCGGATTGTTGCCAGAGCGTTTCTGCTATGCTTTGTGCGGCCCAAGTCATGGAGTTTTAGTGGCCGGGCCGCGGTACTTCTCGTTCGGTAAAAAACGGGGGGAGAACCCCGTTTGAGATCCGTCGCGGGGGCGACGGCAAAGGAATTGGAGGAGTGTTATGGGACGTTTCACCAACCCGCGTGACCTGTACTTCGGCGAGGGCGCCCGCCACGAGGTCAAGAACCTCAAGGGCGAGCGTGCCGTCATCGTCACCGGCGGCGGCTCCATGCGTCGCGGCGGCTTCCTGCAGGACGTCGAGAACGACCTCAAGGAGGC
>CALUJT010000125.1 GCA_944321005.1 uncultured Atopobiaceae bacterium
AGGACGCCGCCCTCTCAAGGCGGAGATCACCAGTTCGAATCTGGTACGGGCTACCAACAAGACCGCAGGTCAGGGGATACGTCCTCTGGCCTGTTTTCTTTTGAAGCCTCATCTCTCCTCCTTCGTGGGACACAATCTGGACACAACGGGGACCGGGACACAATCCGGGACGCAATCGCCTTAGACCGCGACCCTGAGAGTTCCTTCCTGCCTTGCCTGCTCGCTCGGCGTTTCGGAGAACAGGCTGCCGATGAGCTGAGCCGCCTGGGCGTCGTTCTCGGGCAGCGCGTGGGCGTAGAGGTTCATCGTCAGGGTTGCCGAGGCGTGGCCGAGCCGGTGCTGGACGGTCTTCATGTCCATGCCGCCGGCGACGAGCTGCGTTGCCTGGGTGTGCCTGAGCTCATGGAACTTCAGGCCCTCGAAACCGTGGGCCTTCGTGAAGGACCGCCACCAGCGCGAGAAGTTCGTCGGGGCGATGAGGCCGCCTTTGTCGTTGCAGCAGACGGGTGTGTCCCTCGTCTGTTCGAGCGACAGAATGGCGAGCTCTTCTCGCTGGAACTGCTTCCACCGCCTCAGGTGCTCGATGGTCTTCTCGTCCACGGCGATGACGCGCTTCCCCGCCTCGGTCTTGGGCTCCTTCACCTCACCGTAGGTCGTGACCGACTGGGTGACGCGGATGGTTCCCCGTGCGAAGCTGATATGGCCCCACGTGAGGCCCAGGACCTCTCCGCGTCGCATACCGGTTGCGAGGCCGATGCGTGCCGCCATGACGTTGCCGATGCTGGACAGGCCTCGCAGGTAGCTCCGCTCCGAGGTGTCGCCGCGCTTCTCCTGCCGTTCCTCGATGGCGTCGCGGGACGCATACGCCTCGTCCTCTGCCTCGTCGATGGTCGCGAGCAGCTGACGTGCCTCAGCGGTGGTGAGGGAGCGGCGGTCCGGTGTGTCGCATCGCGGCGCCTTGACCTTCTCGGCGGGGTTGCGCAGGATGAGGTCGTAGTCCACGGCACGCGAGAGGATCTGCTTGAGCAGCTTGTGGATCATGTTCATGGTGGTGCCGCTGCACTTGCCCTTCTCCTCCGTCTTGTCCCAGCGCATCTTCATGTAGAGCCCCTCGATGGTCTGGGCAGTGATGTCGCGAAGCCTGATGGCTCCGATGTAGGAGCACATGTCCTCGATGATGGTGCGCTCCCGGCGCAAGCGCGTCTTGCTGATCTCCGCCGCCGTCTCGCGAGCTTGCTGCCACTGCTCCGCGAACTCGGCGAAGGTCATCTTGTCGGCGTTGGCCGAGAGACCGTTCTCGAGGTCTGCCTTGAGTTGGTCGCGCAGCTTGCAGGCGTCGGACTTGGTTCCCTTGATGTTTCTTGAGACCACGTCGCGCTTGCCGGTGATAGGGTTCGTACCGAGGTCGATGCGGACCTTCCAGTGCTTGGGGGCGTAGCTGGTTCCGTCGGGCTTCTTTACCTCCGTAATGCTTCCGTCTCCTTTTGCCATTACATTCACCTCCTTGGTTGGCGAGCGTCGTGAGCAGGTCTTTTGCTATTCCATCACGCCCCTATGGGGCGGGGTGGGCAATTCTTTGGGCCTCCGCGTACCAGCGCTCGATGGAGGTGCGGTAGTCCTCTCCGATTTGTGCGACTGCGTCTTCGAGAGGGGTGCCGGAGGCGTACAGGATATGTGCGGTCTGGCGCCGACGCTTGCTTGCCGCCGTCTTGTGGGACTCGCAGCAGTACTCCGTTCGACTTAGCGTGGAACGCGTAACAATGGGCGTGCTGCACATGGGGCAGAGAGCTATTCTTCCGTCGAAGATGGCCTTCTCCACAGCATCGAAAAGGGCAATCTGCCAGCGTAAGAAGTTGCCGTCATCGCATGGCCGCGAGAATCCTTGTCCAAGCGAAAACGTCGAGGTAATGAAGGGGTCTGGCTCATCTACGTAGTGGTGGTAATAGTCTCCGACGTCCACATTTTGAATTCGCCCGAGGTCGATTGTGATGAGCTCCCCACAGAGAAGTCTGAGAGCCTCCTCTGGTGTGTATCGGGAACGCTCATACACGATAAGGGCGTAGCGTTGTCCGTCTCGATCTTTCGAGAAATCGTCAAAGTCCGCGAGCAGATACCCATCGTCGTTCAGCCCGTCGGGATAGCGATCGTGGTTCACGAACTTATCATCGTCATAGAGCATATCGTAGTAGCTTGCGTCATGCTTGTGAGTGTTCGCAAGGTCAATTCCCACGCAGCCATATCTAGAGGGGTCACCAAGAAAGTCGCGAATGTATTCAGTGGCAATTACGTCCGCGATATCTGGGAATATGAAGAGATCGTCTGGGTAGGGGCAGCCAATCGCAAACGCTGCGATGCGAAGGTAGTCGAAAAAGCTATCCCGATAGAACAACAGCTCGGGAATCCAAACTTCATGGAGCTCGTCTTTGCTGGCCGAAAGCATGTCCTTCTCGGTTAGCTCATCGAGATAGTCAATCTCGTTGTCAGAATCAATTCGCGACTTGAGGGAGCCGGTCAGGTCGATTTGAAGCTCTCCCGGTGTCCAGAGGCCGTTCTTAAGGGGATCGCTCTCGCGCTTGGCGAAGAGCGAGCAGCACGCCTCGTTCTTCAAGAAGTCGAGCATCGTCTTCCAAGAGTGAACGGTGAGCAGCTTGTTCAGGGCGGCTCGAGGTTCGACCTCACGATCTTCTCCTTCCGGGAGATATACCGCGCGCTCCTCGTTCAGGGCAACCAATCTCATAGTAACCGTCACTCTCAAAATATCGTAAATCTACTGTAAACCAAAAAGAACAGTAAACTCTGGTGGCTACGATGGTACCAACACCAACAGGGCGCGTCAACGCCAAAGAATGGAGGTACCTCATGGAGCTCTCGCGATTCGAAATCACCCAGCGGAGGGAGAGTCTCGGCCTGTCGAAGTCTGCCTTTGGGCGGGAGTCGGGGCTACACGTCTCCACAATCTCTCAGATTGAGAACGGTCATCTCGTCCCGTATCCCGGGCAGGTCAAGAAGATGCTTGCGACGTTCGAGCGACTCGAGGCGAAGGCGCTTTCCCAGAAGGTGGCGTCGTAGCCATGGAGCGTAACCATCCAATTTGTCAATCCAGTTCGGATGGCGCGGCTCTTAGGGCATCTGTTGAGCTCTTCTCGGCATACCCTGACCTGCTGACCCCCGCGCATATTTCGGAACTGACCGGGTTCACAGTCGAGTACGTGCGAAAGCTCTGTCGAGAGCGCAAGATTCCCGCCGTGCAGGTGGGCGGCAGGCAGTGGTTCGTGCCGAAGCCGCGATTTGTTGAGTATGTGATGGGCGGTGACGCATGAGTCTCCGGAATAATGCGCCCGCCGTGCTGGTCTTTTGGCGAGGACAGCGCACGGCGGACGCTTGGAGTGCAACCCCTAAGGGGCTGCGGGCACAGCTTACCATTTGCTGCGTCTCCATTGTGAGGGCACGTCACAGGCTCCCGGGCGGCGATGGGGCATGAGCGGACGCGTTGTCTCCAAAGAGCGTGCCGACAGCGCGCTTCTCTCCATGGTGCCGCCGCGAGACTACGAGACATGGAAGAACATTGGCATCAGCTATAAGGCGGCTGGCGGGGACGTCGACACCTTTCTTCGATGGTCATCCTCCGACCCAGACAACTACGATGAGGCACAGGCGCGCCGGCTCTTCGAGCATGTGAGCGAGAACGGGCGCATCACCGCGGGGACGCTCTTCTGGCACGCAAAGCGTGCAGGCTGGGTGGAGGATGCCTCCGACAGCTCTGTTATCCAGGCTCCTTCGGCCGCCCAACCCTCCGCCATGGACCTCTCTCCGGTGCAGCAGGCCGTGGCACAGCTCGTGGCGCTCTTCGAGCCGGGCGAGTACGTGAATCTCTCCGTGCGGGCGAATTGGTCGGAGAAGCGTTGCAAGTGGGAGCCCGCGGATGGCGGCACGTGCTATGAGCGGGACGACCTCATTGCGCGCCTGCAGAGCGAAGGCTTTGGAGGCGTGCTCGACGGATACGAGCCTGAGGCGGGGATATGGGTCTGCCAGAACCCCACCAACGGGGCGGGGCGCGGCAAGGGAAGGACAACGGCGTGGCGACACGCCCTCATAGAGAGCGACGAGATTCCCGTCGACGAGCAGATTCGCATCATGAGCGAGCTCGACCTGCCCATCACGGCGCTGACCAAAAGCGGCGGGAAGTCCGTTCACGCCTTGGTGCGTGTGGAGGCGGACGGGCCCAACCACTATGAGGATCGCGTGCGGCTGCTGCACGAGCTCTGCGACGCCGCTGGGCTCAAGGTTGACGCCGCCAACAAAGACGCGAGCCGCCTCACGAGGCTGGCGGGGGCGAGCCGAGGGACGGAACGACAGTCGCTTCTCGGCACGGACATGGGTGCGCGGGACTTCCACAGCTGGGCGGAGGCGCATCGTCCTCATGCTGGTGACCAGGACGCCGAAGAGTCGAAGGACGTCGCCGCGCGCTTCGAGAACTTGTTTATTCCCATGCCGTCCGAGTTGCAGGAGCTTCCGCCCGTGCTGATCGAGAACACCTTTCGGAAGCAGGGCATCATGCTTGTCGGCGCGGCGCCCAAGGTCGGTAAGACATTCCTTGCCGCGCAAATGGTCGTTGCCTTTGCGACGGGCACGGGTCTTCTCGGGTTCGAGTTCACGCAGTGCGAGAGGATTCTCGTGGTGAACTCTGAGATGAACCAGGCGGAGTATGTGAACCGCATCGTCGAGGCATCTCTCGCCTCTGGGATTGCTGCTGATGTTGCTTCGCATGTGCGAATTGCCCACACGGACGATAGCCCGGAGATGACGGTCAAGGACATCGCTGAGGTAGTCTGCGGAAGCGGTTATCGTCCTGACGTTGTCATCATTGACCCAATCTACCCGTTGTTCGCGGGTGACGAGAACAGCAACGCTGACGCGAGGACAACGCTCGGATACCTCAAGATGATTGCAAGCAAGACCGGCGCGGGCGTCATCTACATGCATCACTTCAGCAAGGGGCCGCAGGACCTCAAGGAGGCTCGCGACCGCGTGAGTGGGGCGGGCACCCTGGGGCGCAACTACAGCGCGATGTGGTCGCTCACCGAGCTCGCCCCGAGCGAGGAGGACGTGGCAGACCTGCCCGATGGCGCCGTTGTGGTGCGTGTGTCGACCGACCTGCGCAGCTTCAAAAAGTCGAAGGCCAATAAGAACCTCGACTTCAACGCTGTGCGCATCGACGGCATGTTCCTTCGGGATGACGGCGGCAAGTTCGACAAGGCACCCACGCGCGAGGCCGCTCGGCGCGCCGAGGCGAGCAAGAAGACCGCGCAGAAGGAGAAGCGCAAGGAGAAGGCGCGCAAGAGAATCAAAGATCTTCTCGACAAGAACGGCGGTGAACCCGTGCCCTTCTCGACGGTGCAGAATGTTACGGCGCTCTCACCAAACACCATCAAGGATTACCTCATCGACTTTGATGAGTATCAGCTTGTGAAGATGCAGATGGACGGTAAGGGTCAGAAGCGCAACCACATAGCGTGGACGGCTTGGCAGCCGCCGCTTGGCACCGATTTGCTGGAGGTGGGTGGAGCCGATGAGTGACTCGAAAGCCTGTCAGGGAAAGCTCAGAGATTGTCAAGCTCGTCAATTGACAGGCAGTCGGTGCGGGAAAGCTAGGCAATCAACACCTATAGAAAGGTTGCTTGACAACCTTTTCTATGGCGTTGATTCCCGCGCCTCGCTTTCACAGGTTCTGATGGGCTTTGCGGGGTCGGCCCAATGAGCGCGTGGACGACCGGACAGAACGACGTAATCCGCGAGCTGGGGCACCGGGGCGCCGCTGCTGTGCGCGAGGAGATTCGTAGGCGCTATGGTGTGGAGAGAACCGTTCGAGCGATTGAGATGCAGGCGTCGCGGATTCATGCGAGCTTGAGGGCGCTCTCGGTGTGCCCGCAATGCGGAGCCATCGGCGTACGGCTGAACCGCCAGAGCGGGATGTGCCCGCGCTGCACCGAGGAGGCGCATGTGGCCGAGGAGCGGGCGTTCAACGAGCTTCTACACCGCGAGGCGGAAGGGTGCGAGGAGGGGCCGGAGATTGAGGCTGCGAGGCGCGAGTACGCGCGGCTACGGCAGCAGAACTCACGGCTCATGCGCAAGTACGGGCTCAAGGGCAAGCGCGAGCGGGAGTGAGGCGGTACAATCGCCCGTAAGGCGGGACACGCCCCGACTAAGCCTCGGGAAACGGCCTCGCGACGGGGAGAGGGATTCCTACCGGGGTCTTACGCACCGGTGCCTGGGTCCTCTCCTCTTTTCTTTGTGACACCTCCGGACAATGAGCCTGTACGAATGTGGGCTTGTCACGGAGGGAGGTGCCCGGCATGAGGGCAAAGCTCACCGAGGAACTGATCCAGCAGATGACCTCGCTCAAGGGCGATGGTCTCTCCAATAAGGATATCTGCCGGGCGGTGGGCATCCACGAGGCGACACTGTACCGCTGGCTCTCCAAGCCGAGCGGGAGGCTGCATCGCGCGTTAGGCGAGTCGCTAAAAAAGGCAGAAGCTGACTACAAGCGGACGCTGCTCACCACCATCCGCGAGGCGGCTACCAAGAAAAACGGCCAGTGGACGGCGGCCGCGTGGCTCCTGGAGCGCAAGTACCCCGACGAGTATGCACAGGCAACCCGCGACAAGGGCGAGCGCGCCGAGGCGGCCCCGCAGATCGTGCTCGGCGTGGCCGTGGGCGCGGCGAAGCCCGATGTCGACGAGGGCGAGCCGGAGG
>CALUJT010000126.1 GCA_944321005.1 uncultured Atopobiaceae bacterium
GCCAGGATCGCGGGCGTTCAGCCGCGCCGCATAGGCCTCTCGGCGACCATCGGAAACCCGGAGGCGGTGGGCGCCTTCCTTGCCGCCGGCACCGGGCGCGACACGGTCATCCCTCGCGTGGAGGAACCGCCCCGCACCTGGCGCATCTCCATGGAGCACTTCTACAACACCGACCCCCAAGCAGACGAAGGCCAGGTCCAAAGGAGCGGCAATAGCCTTGATGCCGACGTCGTCGCGGTGGAGACAATCGTCGAGCCTCCGGAGGGGCGGGGGCAACCTCCGCGCGCAGTTCTGCAGCCCGAAGGGCGAAGCTGTTTGAGCACGGAGGTTGCCCCCGCCCCCGACGAGAGCCCCACCGATGTCGCCCCCGCCAACGCCGACCCGGGCATCGGCTACATCTTCGAGCACACCAGAGGGCACAAGTGCCTGATCTTCTCGAATTCTAGAGAGGAGGCGGAGGAGGTCTGCACCACGCTCAGGGCGTACTGCGAGTTCAACTGCGAGCCCGACCGCTTCCTCATCCACCACGGCAACCTCTCCGCCGCCATACGCGAGAGCGCCGAGGAGCGGATGCGCGACGACGCATCCGACCTCTCCATCGTGGCCACGGCAACGCTCGAGCTGGGCATAGACGTCGGGCGCCTGGAGCGCGCGTTCCAGATAGACGCACCGTTCACCGTGTCCGGATTCCTCCAGCGCATGGGACGCACGGGCCGGCGCGAGCGCCCGCCCGAGATGTGGTTCGTCATGCGGGAGGACCAGCCGGAGGCCCGCACCCTCCTGCCCGAGACCATCCCCTGGAAGCTCCTCCAGGGAATCGCGCTCGTCCAGCTCTACCGAGAGGGGCGCTGGGTCGAGCCGCCCAACCTCGACCGCCTCCCCTACAGCCTGCTCTGCCACCAGACGCTGGCCACGCTCGCCTCGGAGGGGGAGCTCTCCCCCGCCCAGCTGGCGAGCCGCGTCCTCACGCTCACCTACTTCCACCGCGTGAGCGCGGACGACTTCCGCGAGCTCCTGCGGCACCTCCTGAGAAACGACTTCATAGAGCAGACGGAGTCGGGCGGCCTCATCGTGGGCCTCGCCGGCGAGCGCGTCACGAGCTCCTACAAGTTCTTCGCCGTCTTCCAGGAGAACGTCGAGTACACCGTGCGATGCGACTCCACGGAGATCGGAACCCTCTGCGCCCCGCCCCCGCCCGGCGAGAAGGTTGCCATCGCGGGGCACGTGTGGATCGTCGACGAGGTGGACCACGAGCGGCACCTCCTCTACGTCACGCAGGTCAAGGGCAAGGTGCCCGCATACTTCGGGGACGTGGCGGGAGACATCGACACGCACATCCTCGAGCGCATGCGCCGCGTGCTGGAGGAGCACGAGGCCTACCCCTACCTCATGGGCCACGCCCGCGCACGCCTGCGCCAGGCTCGCCACGTGGCGGGGAGCTCGCACCTCACCGAGGGACCCCTCGTCTGCCTCGGGGAGAACGACAAGGAGCAGACCATGTGGTGCCTGCTGCCCTGGCTGGGGACCTACGCGTTTCTCGCCCTCGAGCGCCTCATCAAGATCAAGTGCGCGAAGGAGCTGGGCATCAAGGGCGTCAACTCCTCGCGCCCGTACTTCATGACCTTTGTGATGGCTGCAGACGAGCGGGCGTTCTTCTCGGTCGTGTGCGACGCGGCGGAGCGGCTGGAGGACCCGATGGAGCTCCTCTACGCCGCCGAGGTCCCCTACTTCGAGAAGTACGACGAGCTTGTGCCCGAGTCCCTCATCCGCAAGGGCTTTGCCGAGGGGGTGCTCGACGTGGCGGGCATGAAGGCGCGCGTGGCGGAGTGGGGGCGCCGCCGGCCGGACGCGTAGGCACCTCGGGCGGACCGTTATGTTGCCAGTGCGCTACGCTCCCGCACCACGACCGCCCAACCGTCATACTCGGGGGCGTTGACATGAGCCCATCGGATGGGAGGCCCCATGATAGGCGTCCTCGGCCTCGTTTTTGCCGTCGTAGTCATCGTCCTTCTCGTCTGGCGCGGCTGGCACATGGCGATCGTCTCGGTGGTGGCCTCTCTCGTGGTCATCCTCGCCAACGGCATGGACGTTCTGGAGAGCGTCAACGTCAGCTACATGGGCGACATGTCCGCCTTCATGGGGAGCTGGTTTCTGCTCTTTGCGCTGGGCTCCGTCTTCGGGCGCGTGATGGGGGACTCCGGGGCGTCCGCCGGCATCGCGGGCTGCATGCTTCGCCTGGTTGGCGAGAGGCGCGCGCTCCTCGTGATCATGGTCACCGGGCTCGTGCTCTCCTACGGTGGCATCAGCGCGTTCATCATCGCCTTCTCGGTCTACCCCATTGCCGCCGAGCTCTTCGAGCGCGCGGACATACCCAAGAAGCTCATTGTTGCCTCCATCATGGTCTGCCCCGCCACCTTGGGCATGGTCATGATGCCGGGCATCCCCTCCACGCAGAACCTCATCCCCGCGTCCTTCCTCGGGACGGACGCCTACGCCGGGGCGCTTCTGGGCGTCATCTGCTCCGGGGTCATGTTCGCGGCGTCCTACGCCTACCTCCAATGGGAGATTGGCCGCTGTCGCCGGCGCGGGGAGCACTTTGCCCCCAGTCCCGGGGAGACGCTCTCGTCCCCGGATGGCACGGATGCCCCGCCCGTCTGGGCGTGCTTCGCGCCCATCGTCCTTCTCGTCATCCTTGTCTTTGTGCTGCAGCGGGCCGCCGGCCTTGCCGCCACGGACGCAGTGGTGCTCTCGATGACGGCCTCCGTCCTAGCCGGGTGCGCCCTCTACCGCAAGAGGGTCCCCAACATGAAGCGCGCCGTGTGCGAGGCGTGCGCGGGCGGCCTTGGCTCCCTCGTCTCCGTTGCCGCGATCATGGGCTTTGGCGGCGTGGTCGTGGCCTCTCCCGCCTACCAGGGCATAGTTTCCGCCCTCATGGAGACGAGCCTGAGCCCGCTCTGGCAGGGCTACGTCACGATCTTTGCCATCGCGGGCATCACGGGCTCTGCCATCGGCGCCCTCAACATCTACCTGGGCAGCGCCGCGCAGACGCTGCTGGCAACCGGGCTCGACCCGGCGATGGTCCATCGCGTGCTCTGCATGGCATCGGTGGGCCCGGCCACGCTGCTGCCCCACACCTCCGCCATGGTGGCGGCCAACCAGGCGGCACGCACCGAGGTGAGGGACACGTACCGCTACGTCCTCGTTTCGTGCGCGCTGCTGCCCATTGCCGTCTCCCTCCTTGGCATGGCGCTCGGCGCTGCAGGCGTGGTCTAGCCGCGGGTCGCCCCGGCCGCCGGCCTAGCGCTCCTCCAGGCCCTCCATGTAGCGCATCATAGACTCGGCCACGGCCTTGGACGCCGCCACCGCGCTCACCACGTTCTTGGAGCCCGTAACCACGTCACCGGCGGAGAAGACGCCGTCCACCGTGGTCATGCCGTTCTCGTCCGTGGTGAGAAGGCCGGTCTCCGTGCACTCCAGGCCGGGCGTCGTGAGCAGGAGCTTGTTCTTGGGGCCCTGGCTGATGGCGATGATGGTGGAGTCCGCGTGCACCTGGTCGAGCTCCTCCTCGCAGCCCACGATGTTGCCCTCCTCGTCAAGGATGTTGGTGCGGAAGAGCGGGCCCTCCTCGGTGATCTTGACCACGTCCTTGCAGTAGACGATCTCCGCGCCCTCGAGCTGCGCGAAGGCCAGCTCGTCGGAGCTCGCGGTGATGTGGCGCGCCCGCGCGTACATGCGCACCGTGCGCGCGCCGTGGCGCAGCGCCGTGCGGGCAACGTCCATGCCCGAGTTGCCCACGCCGATGATTGCCACGTTCTCGCCCAGGTCGAAGGCGGAGGGGTCGCTCAGGTAGTCGACCGAGAAGTGCACGTTGGCAAGCGACTCTCCCTGGAGCCCCAGCGTGCGCGGGCGCCATACGCCGGTGCCGATGAAGACGGTCTCGTAGCCGTCTCGGAAGAGGTCGTGAATCTCGAGCGCGCCCCCGATGGTGGTGCAGGCGCGAAACCTCACGCCCATCTTCTCGATCTGCCTGCCGTACCGGTCCAGGATGGTGCGCGGGAGGCGGAACTCGGGGATGCCGTAGCGCATGACGCCGCCGATGCGGTCCTTGGCGTCGAAGACGGTGACCGAGCAGCCCTCGCACCCGAGCTTGATGGCAACCGTGAGGCCGGCGGGGCCGGCGCCGATGACGGCCACGCGGTGCCCGTTGTCGGGCTTGCGCTCCACGGCCATGCGGTCGAGGTAGAGGTCTGAGATGAAGGTCTCGATGGCGCTGAAGTGCACCGGCGTTTCCTTCCGCCCGCGAATGCAGTGGCCCTCGCACTGGCCCTCGTGGTTGCACACCATGGAGCACACGAGCGAGAACGGGTTGTTCTCGAAGAGCATCTCCCCCGCCTCGGTCATCTTGTTCTCCTTGAAGAGACGGATGACCTCGGGGATGTTGGTGGTGATGGGGCAGCCCTTCTGGCACATGGGCCTCTTGCACTGCAGGCAGCGGTTTGCCTCTTCGACGATACGCACGGCCATGACGATCCCCTTCCGTCCGCATTGATATAAATTATTGATTTGAATCCAAGATGACCACTATCTGATGATGCAAACTATATGCTGATAGGAAGCCCTATAACATGTTCTTGGAACCAGTCTGCGAACGTCTGCGGAGATTAATATGTAGCGTCTGCGCTAGCGGCACCCCACCGTGCGCCAGGTCGACCGCGTGGCGAGAAGAACGGGCGGCACGAACCCTCCGTGCCGCCCGCCCTGGCGATGCCTCTGTGAGATGGGGACTAGCCCTGGAGCTTCATGTCGTTGACCATCTCGTACCACTCGGCGATGCCGGAGTGGTCGTCCTTCTCGTGGCCATGGGCCTTGAGGGACTGCATGATCTCCATCGCAAGAGAGGAGAACGGGGCGGACACGTTGATCTGGTGAGAGGTGTCCATGACGTTCTGGAGGTCCTTGATGTGGAGCTCGATGCGGAAGCCGGGGGTGAAGTCGCCGTCGAAGATCTTCTGGGACTTCTGGTCCATGACCGTGGAGCCGGCGAGGCCGGAGCGGATGGCCTGGTAGACGCGGGCGGGATCAACGCCGGCCTTCTGGACGTTGATGGACATGGGCTTGCCCATGATGCCAAGACCGACGAAACCAACGTTCGTATTCGTTCCCTTCTCTCTGAAGTTGAACCCAAACCTATTATCACGCCCAAGGTGCGGACGGGATATGCCTGCCGTAGTGACGAGGCCCCCTATCTTCTACCCAGCATGAGCGCGCGAATTGCGTTCTCCCCCGCAATGGGGAGAAGAACGTCGACTCGCTCCATGCACTCCTTGAGGGTAAGGGGCCCGGTGGCGATGGAGAGCACGAGGTCGATGCCCTCGTCGTAGACCGACCCGAGGTCGTCCGCACGGCCACCCACGACGGCCACGACGGGGATGCCGTGGCGCTTGGCGCGCTTGGCCACGCCCACGGGCGCCTTGCCGTACGCGGACTGCGCGTCCATGCGGCCCTCTCCCGTGATGACGAGGTCGACGCCGTCCATGGCGCCCTCGAGGTCGATGATGTCGAGCACGGACTCGATGCCCCGCTCGATGCGCGCCCCGCAGAAGGCCGCAAGGGCCGCTCCCAGGCCGCCGGCGGCACCTGCCCCCGGGAGGGAGGCAACGTCGCCGCCCACCGCCTGGTTGAGAATCTGTGCGTAGTGCTGCATCCAGCCGTCGAGCTTCTCGAGCTCGTCCGCGGCGATGCCCTTCTGGGGGCCGTAGACGTAGACGGCGCCCGTGGGGCCCGTGAGCGGGTTGGTGACGTCCGTGAGCGCCACGATCTCCACGGAGGCGAGACGCTCGCTCAGACGCGAGCAGTCGATGGCCTCGAGAGACTCGAGGCCGGCGAGGCCGCGCGGCACGGGGTTTCCCGCGGCGTCGAGGAAGCGCGCGCCAAGAGCCCTTGCCATCCCAACGCCCCCGTCACTCGTGGCAGAGCCGCCGAGACCGACGTAGATGCGCCGCGCCCCGCACGCGATGGCGTCCAGAATCTGCTGACCCACGCCGAACGACGACGCGTTTCTGGCATTCTCGTTCGTCTGCTCGATGAGGGTGATGCCGCTCGACTCCGCCACCTCAATAACGGCGACGCCGCCGCTCACGAGACCGTAGCGGGCGATTACCGGATCACCGAGCGGGCCACTTACCTCGACCTCCCGAATCTCGCCACCCAGAGCCCCCACGACGGCCTCAACCGTTCCCTCTCCACCATCCGCAATGGCGAACTTGGCAACGGGACAGCCGGGGCAGACACGGTGGAGGCCCTCCTCTATGAGGTCGGCGACGCGGCTGCTGGAGACCGACCCCTTGAAGGAGTCCGAGGCTATGAGTATCGAGGGATGATCCATTGAGGCCCCCTTTCCAACGTCGATCGCTCTTGTAATCGTAGCGTCGCGGGGCGGCCCGTGCTTTGTTTTGTTGGGGGCCTGGCTGCCGCATGAAAGGAGCTGCCAACCCGATAGCTCGCGCGGGGGCGAGAAGAACCGCGGGTTGCCTGGCTTACGAAGGGCACTGAGCGGCCATCCGCCGACCCTCGCGGCAAGCTCCATGTGAGCCGCGATTTGCTTTCACAAATCGTCTCCCACCTCTGGACGCTCACTATGCCCGAGCGCCCCAGGGATGGATTCTTATTAAAAGGAGACAACGCATGACAGCTTGCAGGAACAAGGCCAGGGGCGCGGTCGTCGCCGCCCTCGCCGGCGCGCTC
>CALUJT010000127.1 GCA_944321005.1 uncultured Atopobiaceae bacterium
TCCTGGCAGAACCATCGTATCGGAGGGCCCGGACACTTAGCGAAGGCCGGTCATCTCCAAAGTGGTTTAAAAGCGTTCTCGGCGAAAACGTCCGGCGAGAAGAACAGCGCACCCCGACCCAAACGGCCGACAAGCAGCACGCGCCTCCCGGAGGGTATGCGCACCGCCCCGGCAGGGTATGTGCACCACGGCCCGAGGTCCTTCTCGCCAATCCGCAAGTCAGCGCGCCAGCGAGAAGAGCCCTCGCGCCGGAAAACTGCGCATACCCTCACGAGGGACTGCGCATACCCTCGCAGGACCGCCCGCCAAAAGAGAATCCAGGCACTCGAGGCTGTCACTTCTCAGCAACGTCCCGGTGGTCGGAGAGCATTCTGCAGCCTGTTCGGTTCTGCAGGCGCTCGCTCGCCGTCAGCACGGGTACATCACCACGCCATCACGCAGAATGGACTCCAAGAAGGGCCCGCTCTCAACCTCACCCGACTCGAAGGCGTCCACCGATTTGCCCGTCAGCTCGGCAAGGCGCTCGCCAAACGAGAGCACGTCGAGGGTCTTGCTCCCCTCCCCATAGGTAACCAGGAGGTCGATATCCGAAGCAGGGGACGCCTCCCCGCGGGCGTAAGAGCCAAAGAGGCGGACCGAACGGAAGGAATAGCGCGGCAAAAGACCGCCGATCATCTCCCGAAGCTCACTAATGGAAAAGACCCTGTCAGACATGACGCCCTCCAGTGTGTTGGCCACTGTCTCAAGTCTAGCAGAGCGATGGCTATCTCACTCACGGGCGGCGCACCCGCGGCAAGCCCCGCCCCAATCCTGTGAAAAGGGACCCGTCGAGCAACCTCGACGGGCCCCTTCACAAACCAAAAGCCAAACGTCACTGAGCGCTTATGGCATACCAGCCGACGCCCTCGGCAATCCAGCCCGCACGAGTCAGCATGTCGTTCTCCGCGAGGCTCGTCGTGTAGTTGTGCGTCCCGGACGCGGCGTTGGGGTTGTACTGACGATAGACGGGCACGCTACCGCCCGAGTACCACCCGATGCCCTCGTAGCGCCAGCCCGCCCAGATCAGCGCGTCTCGCTCCTCCTCGCTGCCCGTGTAGTGGTGGTCGCCGCCCGGGGCGTTGGGGTTGTAGAGACGGTAGATGGGGCTGCCGGAGGCGGGGGCCACCCAGCCGATGCCCTCGTAGCGCCAGCCCACCTGGGAGAGAACATCTCGCTCCGCAGCGGAAGCGGTGTAGAAGTGCTCGCCGGTGTTGGGGTTGTAGAGGCGATACATCGTCTGGGTCCGTGCGACCTCCGTGATGCTCAGCGAGTAGTGCTGGCCGGTGGTGTTGTAGTTAGGGGTGACCTTCACGTAGTACGTTCCGGCGTCGAGGCTCATCACCCCGCTCGTGACGCCGGAGTCCCTCATGTCGTGATAGTCGTCCCAGAGGGCCTCGGAGTCCTTGACGCTGTGAGACCCAAAGAGGTAGAGCCAAGTGTCACCGCTGGTGTAGAGGGGATGCGTGAAGCTCAGCTGGACATCGGTCGCCTTCGAGAGCGTGAACGTGTACCAGTCCCTGTCAAAGGGCTCGAAGAAGGCGCCGTTTATCGTCTCCCCAACGGAGATGACGTCCGCAGTCGTCACGTCGTCGTTGTTCTCCGTCTCCCAGTCCGGAGTCGGAGTGAAGTCCAGGTCAAACCTCACCTCGAACTCGTTCGTGTAGTTCCCATCAATCTCGACGTAGTAGTCTCCCCGAGCGAGACCCGTAAGCACGCTGCTGTTCACTCCGTCGGAGGCATCGAAGCTGTCCGAGGAAATCTCCTCGCCCGCGGCCGTGAAGACGTCGAACCAGAAGTTCCCACTCTGCCCGGGAGCGTGCGTGAACGTAAACTGCACGGTTCCGTCACTCGGGAGCGTGAACTCGCACCTCTCGATCCTGTTGTCATATTTTCCTGGCATGGTGAAGGTGTACGAGCCGCTGCCCGTAAAGTGGAAGATTCCGGTAATGGTTCCCGCGGCCCTCGCCGAGGGCGCAAAGACAAGGCAAAGCGCCAGGGTCAGGAGCAGCGAGAAGAACGCGGCGGAACCCGTTTGGCCATACCTCTTCGCACTCATGCTTCTCTCCTTCCTTCACTGGACTTCAGCTTCTATGCAGGAAGCTCGGTGTAGAACGAGTACCTCACCGCCCGAGAGCCTCAGCGGCAAAATCGGCCACCAATCCGAATCTATCCGTTAGCGTAAGCACATAACGGCCTACGTCGATCGTCCGCATCAACATTTCCCGAGCTAGGGGCCTGTTGTTCGGCTCACGGCAAACGGCAAGCAGCACGCGCCCTCAGGAGCGGACCGTCCCCCGCGCCCACCTATAATGGTTCTGTCCCGCAACGGAAGAACGGAGCATCCCGTGAGCAGAACCGCGCGCGCCGGCAAGACCGAGCCCCTCGTCAGCGTCCTCATGGTCAACTGCAACCACGAGGACACCCTCGCGGAGGCGATGGCGAGCGTCCTCTCGCAGACGCACCAGAACCTGCGCCTCATCATCGTGGACGACGGGTCCACGGACGGCTCCGTCGAGGTGGCCAAGGCATTCCTCGCGGACCCGCGCGTCGAGCTCCACGCCCTGCCGAAGAACGTGCACATCTGCGCCGCCACCAACATGGGCCTCGAGCTCGTGCGTGGCGAGTGGCTCGCCCGCATAGACTCCGACGACGTCTGGTACCCCAACCGCCTGGAGCGCCAGCTCGAGGTCCTGGCACAGCACCCCGACCAGGAGATCTGCTTTGCCTGGGCGGACTGGATAGACGAGAGCGGCAACGACATCCGCGACCAGGTGTCCGCGCTCGCCCAGAGCTGCGACGCCGCCTTCGCCACGCAGCGCGAGTGGCTGCGCAAGTTCTACTACGAGGGCAACTGCCTTCTGCACTCGTCCGTTCTTATCCGCACGAGCCTCGTGCGCGAGGTGGGCGGCTTCGACCTCGCTTACCGTCAGCTCCACGACTTCGACTACTGGGTGCGCGTGGCCAAGACCCGCAACATCCTCGTGGTGCCCGAGCGCCTCATTGCCATGCGCCACTTCACCGAGGCCAAGAACGAAGGCCGCAACTCCAGCGACCAGAGCCTGGACAACGTGACCCGCACGTTCAACGAGTACGCGGACATCCGCGCCCACTTCTTCGAGGGCATGCCGGACAACGTGCTGGTGGACGCCTTTGGCGAGGACTTCCGCCGCAAGGACTCCCGCACGCCCGAGGAGCTGGCCTGCGAGCGTGCGTTTCTCCTCTGCCGCCCGCAGGACGAGTGGGACGTCCCCGCGGCGCCCGCCGGCCTTCGCGCCCTGAGGGGGCTCCTCGCGCAGGAGGCCACGCGCAGGCTCCTGGAGGAGCGCTACGACTTCCCGGCCAAGAGCCTCTACGAGCTCACCTCCTCCCATGTCTACAACGATCCGCTGCTCAGGGCCACCGCCGCCCTCGAGAAGGACGCGCTCTACAGCACGATCGACTCCCTCGAGCGCGAGATAGACTCGCTCCGGGCGCACGTGCACGTCCTCGAGGCCGTCCTGGGGCAGAAGGACGCGGCTCTCGGCCAGAGGGACGCCGCGCTTGGCGAGAAGGACGCGCAGGTCCAGGAGCTGCTCGGGCGCATAGGGGACATGGAGGCGTCCTCGAGCTGGCGCGTGACGGGACCCCTGCGCTCCCTTGGCCGGGCCCTCCACGGACAGGGCGGGGCAGCCGAGGGCGCGAATGCCGAGAAGAACGGCGGCCTCGCGGCCCCCTCCCCCGCCGGCGCGGGGAAAACCGTCTACGTGCACGCGTTTCTCGCCGCCAACCTGGGCGACGACCTCTTCGTGCGCATGCTCTGCGCGCGCTACCCGGACGTGCGCTTCCTCACGTGCGCGCCGCAGGACTACGTGGCGCGCTTCGCGGACGTGACCAACCTCGAGGTGCGCCCCGTGAGCGAGTTCTCCGAGCTCGTGCGTGGCGCGGACGCCGTGGCGCACATCGGCGGCTGCTGCTTCGTCCAGCACGCCGACGACTTCTCCGACTTTCTCGCCGCGGACACGTTCCTCGCGGAGAACGCCCGGAAGCTCGTCTTCCTGGGCGGGAACTTCGGAACGTACCGGGACCCCGCCTACCTCGAGGCGTACCGGGAGCTCTTCCGCCGCTACTACGGCCTCACCTTCCGCGACCGCTACTCGGCCGAGCTCTTTGCGGGCTACCCCAACGTCGCCTACGCCCCGGACATCGTCTTCGGCTACCCCGTACGTGCCTCCGAGAAGCTCCCGCGCGCCGTGGTGGCCCCCATCTCCTTTGCGGGCCGCACTGGCAACAACGGCATAGAGCAGTACGGCGCCGCCTACCACGACCTCATGGTGCGCATGGTTAGCTCGCTCGTGGGGCGCGGACACGAGGTGGTGCTGGCGTCCTTCTGCCAGGGTCAGGGAGACGAGGACGAGATCGCCCGCATCCTGGGCGGCCTTGCGCCCGGCATGCGCGGCGCGGTGCGCACTGCGTTCTATCACGCTTCCCCCGAGGAGGTGGTCCCCAAGTTCGAGGAGGCCGACTGTGTGGTGGCCACGCGCTTCCACGCGATGGTCCTCGGCTTTGCGCACGGGTGCCGCGTTCTGCCGGTCGTCTACGACCAGAAGACCCAGAAGGTGCTGGAGGACCTTGAGTACCCGCTCTCGTTGAAGCTGGAGGAGCTCGCCTCCGCCGACGCGGACGAGCTCGTGGGACGCCTCCTCGCGACCGAGCCGCTCGACGCCGCGCCGCTCGCGAGGGCCTCGGAGGGCCACTTCCGCTTCCTCGACCAGCTGCTGAGAGGCTGATAGCAGGGATAACAAAGGAATATGGCCCTTGGGACAACTAACTGAAGCAATGAGTTTCATTGAGCGTTAAAAAGTTCTATAATCTCTATGAGATGTAAAACATCTCTAAGTAGAGGCTTATTCTCGAAAGGACGCAGCCATGCCCATCGTCATGAGACTCGACCGCGTGATGGCCGAACGTAAGATCAGCTCCACCGAGCTCGCCAAGCGTCTCGGCACCTCCACCGTCAACCTCTCCAACATCAAGAACGGCCACATCCGCGGCATGAGGTTCTCCATGCTCGAGGCACTCTGCCAGGTGCTCAACTGCAAGCCCGGCGACATCATCGACTACGTGACCCCCGAGGAGGACGAGGCTGCCCGGCAGCTCGGGGAGATTCGCGAGCGCAACTACTAGTCCCACTCCCTCATGACGGACGCACAGCGCCCCCGGCAGCTCACGCCGAGCTGCCGGGGGCGCTTTTGTGGGTCGTCACGGAGACCACGCAGAAACCCGGGCAACCACCGGACAATCTCGTCGACGCCGCCAACTTGGTAAGGATCACGTCTTGACAGACGCGGGCAGTTGCATTGAGGCGAGAGTAGCCCTCACGCTCGTAGAGCGCCCTCATTTCGTCGAGCCACATCAGAAGACCTCCCCCATCGCACGCTCGAGGTACGCCTCCCCGCGCGGGATAATCTCCGCATAGTCCTGCAGCCGGTAGACATCGAGCCGCTCCGAGCGCCTGCGAAACGAGGCAACGGCCTCCTTGTAGAGGTCGTAGGGCAGTTTATTACGCGTGCGCATGAGCTCAAGGAGCATGCGCTCGAGGTCGTACGCGATGAGTTCGATTCCGTCCAGCGTGACCGTCGTTCGCCCGACCGACAGCCATCCCTCCGGAACGAAGTGCTGGCGCACGACGACGTCGAGTATCTTCGTCCCCCCTCGCTTCGTGGCCAGGTCGATTCGGTCGGGTGGCTCGGTCACGAGACCGTGAGCGTAGAGAGCGGTCCACCCGGTGAGTATGCCCGTGGGATACCTCTTGGCAATGATCGCAAGTGCGTCCTCCTCCCGGCTGGTTGAGTACAGCCCCCGGCCGACGGGATGGAGAGATCCCTCCGAAACCGCCTTCCGCACGTGGTACCTGCTGCCGAGCAGGTTCATCGCCTCCTGATAGGTGAGCAGCATCTCATCCTCCTCGAAAGGCCATTATTGCCTACATTTCTTGTTAATTGTAGGCGATTCTGGCTCTCTGAGGAACGTATGCTTGCTCGAAATGGACGAAATCCAGCAGGCCGCCTAGCGGATATGAATAAACGCGTCCAAGTTCCTGGGCGCAGCTCACACCGAGCCGCCGGGGCTCTTTCGTGGGTCGTCACGGACGCGCCCAAGGGAGACGCGACGCGGTATAAAACCACGTCTCGTCTCCCTGTCCCTACGTTAGCGTGCAAGAGTGCCTGTCACTTTTGCACGGCAAGGCGCATCATGAGCGTTGCGACCTCGGCACGCGAGCACGCGCCCCGCGGGTCGAGCGTGCCGTCGCCCCGGCCGCGCAGCACGCCCTCGTTGACGGCCCAGCGCACCGCGGCCGACGCGAACTCGGAGACGTCGCGCGCGTCGGGGTAAGCCGAGAGGTCGCACTCAGCCTCCGGGCTGCCGGCGGCGCGCCAGAGCACCGTGGCTGCCTGCTCCCGGGTGAGGGGGTCCGCCGGGCCGAAGGAGCCGTCCTCGTAGCCTCCGAAGATCCCCGTCCCGAGCGCCCAGAACACGGCCCCCGAGTAGAACTCGCCCTCCCCGCAGTCGGCGGGAAGCTCGGCCGCGCCCTCGGGCTCGCCGGCCAGGCGCCAGAGGACCGTGGCCAGCTGCGCGCGGGAGAGCGGGTCGGCGGGGCCGTACGTGCCGTC
>CALUJT010000128.1 GCA_944321005.1 uncultured Atopobiaceae bacterium
GGCGATGAAGTCGTCGGACTTGATGCCGCGGGCGCGCAGGAACATGTCGAGGGAGACGTTCTGGCGCTGGAGCTGGCCGAGGAACTCCTGGGCGAGCTCGTTGAAGATCTCGTTCTGGTAGGCCTCGGGCACGGCCTCGAGGTCGAGCAGCTTGCCCACGGCCTCGACGACACGGTCCTCCTTGAGGTTGGGGATCGTGGTCTTCTTGTCGCCCTCGATCTCCTCCTTCACGGCGTCCTTGAAGGCGTCGACGGTGTCGTAGCCGTACTTCTTGGCCACCTCGTCGTCGAGCTCGGGGGTGACGGCCTTCTTGATGGCGTTGAGGGTGACCTTGACGGAGAAGGTGTGGGAGTGCTCCTCGCCCTCGTGGACGTGGGTGTGGGTCCACTCGATGGCCTTCTCCTCGCCCTTCTTCATCCCGACGATGCCCTCCTGGAGCTGCTCGGGAACCTGCTGGCCGTCGAGGGCGAGCAGGCGGTTCTTGCCGGCGAGGTGACCGGCGCCGTCGACGTTCTCGATGTCAACGGAGACGACGTCGCCGGGCTCGGCGGCGCGGTCCTCCTCGACGTCCTCGTAGGTCACCTGGTAGCTGAGGAGCTGGTTGATCTGCCAGTTGATCTCGGCCTCGGTGGCCTCCTCGGGCGGGAGGTTGATCTCGGGGGCGTCATAGGAGGTGAGCTCGGCAGAGGGGCGAACGCCGATGGTGGCGTCCACGACGTAGTCGGCGTGCTCGGCGGCGAGCTCGGGGTCGGCGCCCTCGGGGCCAAAGCTCACGCGGCCCACGGGGGTGACGTCGAGCTCCTCGAGCATCATGGGCTCGAGGGCGTTGAGCAGGTCGTTGGTGGCCTGGGCGAGCACGGCCTGGCGGCCGATGATGCCGTCGATCACCGGACGGGGCGCGTGGCCGCGGCGGAAGCCCTGGAAGTTGTACTTCTTGGCGATGTCCTTGTAGGTCTTCTTGATGGCAGCGTCGACGTCTGCGGCCGGGACGGTGACCTTGGCGGCCATCTTCTCGTCGACGGGCTTCTCAGCGGTGACGGTGATCTTCAACGTTCCTCCAGTGTCTCGTGCCTGACGGGCCAGCCCCGCCATGTTTCCTTGCGTGGTGCGGGCGAAAGGACTCGAACCTTCACGGGGTCTCCCCCACTGGAACCTAAATCCAGCGTGTCTACCAGTTCCACCACGCCCGCGGTTTTCACAGCCTTGCTAGTGTACCAAACTTCCGCAGGAAGGCCGCTTCTCGGCAGATTATTCACGGTTGGGGCGGCCACCTGCTCCGCCTGGCGCCCCTCCCGCGCGCGGCCGCTCGCCCAAGCGTTGCCGCCGCCCATCTGTGGGCACGATGACTGAAAGCCCGCGGACGGGAGGTGTCCCATGGCGCGCCCCAAGGCAGCCCGCAAGCTCGCCCCCAAGACCGCACCGAGGTCGGCCGTCCTTCTCGGCCTCTGCCTCGTCGCCGCGCTGACGGGCTGCACCGCACCCGCGGCAGACGCCCCGGCGCACGAGACCAGCGCCGAGGAGCAGGCCGCCCTCGAGGAGCTGAGCGCGGACGTGGACAGCTCCGCCGCCGCACGCGACTTTGCCGCGAGGCTCCTCTCCCGGTGCGTGGACGAGGACCCGGAGCGGAGCACGCTCGTGTCCCCGCTCTCCACGCTCTACGCGCTCGCCCCGCTCGAGAACGGCGCCGCGGGTGAGACCCTGGCGCAGCTCGAGGAGGCCACCGGGATCACGTGCGAGGAGCTCACCTCGTACCTCTCCGCGTACGCGGTGCTGGCGGCGGAGGGCCCGCTCGACCTCGCGAACTCCGTCTGGCTGCGTGATGGCGACGGGCTTAAGGTGAGCGACGACTTTCTCGAGGTCTGCGAGCAGGAGCTCGGCGCCCAGGCCTTCCTCGAGCCCTTCGACGACACCACGGCCGAGTCCATCAACTCGTGGGTGAGCGAGGGGACCCACGGCATGATTCCCTCGATCGTGGACCGCGTTTCCGAGGGCGCCATGCTCTACCTGATTAACGCGCTCGCGTTCGAGGGCACGTGGGAGGAGCCCTACGAGGAAGCCTTCGTGCAGGACGATACCTTCACCTGCGAGGACGGCACGGAGAAGGACGTCCGGATTATGCTCTCCAGCGAGGACGCCTACTACGAGAGCGACCTCGCATCCGGGTTCTCTCGCCCGTACGAGGGCGGCTACTCGTTCGTGGCGCTTCTGCCGAGCGAGGGCGTCACGGCGGCGAAGCTCGTGGCGAGCCTTGACGGGGAGACGCTGGACGAGCTGCTCACGCCGGTGGCAAGCACCGTGGTCGACGCGTATCTTCCCAAGTTCGCCACCACCTACGACAACGAGCTCAAAGACGAGCTGCGCGCACTGGGCGTCGAGGACGCCTTCGACGCCGCCCGCGCCGACCTCACCCCCATGGGAACCGGCCCCAAGGGCCCGCTCTACGTGAGCCAGGTGCTGCACCGGACCTACATCGACGTCAACGAAGAGGGTACGCGCGCCGCCGCGGCCACGGCGGTGGCGCCGGCAGACGGGGGCGCCGCCCCGACGGACGAGCCCGAGGTCAGGGAGGTCAGGCTCGACCGCCCGTTCGTCTACCTCATCATGGACGACCGCACCGGGACGCCCGTCCTTCTCGGCACGTACATGGGCACGGAGTAGGCGCGCGCTCGGACGGTCAATCAGCAGCGCTCGAGGACGTCATCTGGGCTTTTGTCACCACGTAACTTGTGCCCGAGCGAAAGATGGCGGATGAGGGTCACGTCAGGAAGGGGCGGCCCCATTTGTAGGGTGTTTTGAGAGGGCAATCGAGAATACACTAGAAACGAGCCAACGCCTGTAGCTGGGGTTTTCCCGGTTTTCATTTTCGGTGTATCTCAACTTGGCCGCTGGAAATACCCTACAAATGGAGATCCCCCTCCGAAGGCGACAAAAACCCTCTGATGCGCTCACTCCTCGTCCGGGACGTACTCCAGGATGTCGCCGGGCTGGCAGTCCAGCACCCGGCAGATCGCGTCGAGCGTGGAGAAGCGCACGGCCGAGATGCGCCCGGTCTTGATGCGAGAGAGGTTGACCTCTGAGATGCCCACCCGCTCGGCGAGCTCCTTCGAGCGCATCTTGCGGTCCGCGAGCACGCGGTCGAGGCGAAGGATGATCATCGGTCGGCCCTCACAGCGTCTCGTCGTCCTGCTTCTGCAGGATGCAGCCGTACTCGAAGACGCGGCCCACCAGTACCAGCAGGATTCCCAGGGAGACGAGCATGAGGTCCTGGGGCTCAAAGTTCGCCGTGAGCGCGTAGCTCAGCATCTCGCCGGACTCCACCAGGGCGTGGACCACCGCGGCCGCAATGGCCTCCAGAATCATGTGGAGCAGCGTGGGCGCGCACCCGGCAAGAAGGACCAGCCACCCCACGCGCCCCAGCTCACGCGCGCGCTCGGGCGCAAACGGCACGCCGGTCTGACGGATCTTGGAGCACATGAGCGCCGCGAGGGCAAACGCCGCGCACGCCAGGCCGCCAAAGACGACGCCGTTGGCGAGGCTCGAGACGGGGCTGCCGGAATAGGAGACCTCGCCGCCCATGACCTGCGAGCGACCGACCACGTTGCCGTCCTCGTCGTAGATAATCTCCGGCGGCTGCTCGCCCGTCTCGCTCACGAGGAAATTGCCGCTCGCCTCGCTCGTGGTGAAGAAGGCGGTCACAGCGTCACGGCCGGACTCCCGCATCGAGGCGGTCGTGAGGAAGACCGTCGACCACGCGTTAAACAGGGCTAGGAGCAGGGCCACCAGGGCGGCGACCCAGCAGAAGCACGTCGCCACGCGCGCGGCGCCGCGGATGCGCCCGTCCGCCTGCGCCCTTGTCAGCATCTCGTGTTTCATCGTGACCCCTCCGTTCTTCTCGTCCGTCCGATCTTATCGTTCTTGTACCACTAATTATCGATTATCGATAATTGCAAGATGAGCGTCCGGCAGACGGCAGCATCCGCTCGGTGGGCGTGCGTCTAGCCCCCTACGCTGGGTACAAGCCTGGAAACGGCAGCGATTCGGCTGCCAGCCTCTTCGAAGGGGGGCGGCCATGTACGAGAAGTCTCCGGTCACGATGAACTCGCCCAAGATGCGCGAGAATCTGCGGGCGCGCGGCTTTAGCAGGCGGACGGCAGTGGTGCTTACGGTGCTTATCGCGGTGTTTCTCGTGGTCAACGTCGTGCAGTTTGCGGTGCGGTTTGGGAGCAGCGTGTCGGAGCGGATGGACGCTCCGACAGAGGACGGCATCGCGCTCCCCTATTACGAGCTCACCGCTGATGAGCAGGCTGCCGTGGACGCGAAGGGCGAGTATCTCTCCGCCCTGAAAGAGGACCCGAGCTCGAGCGACCTGGCCGCCGAGCTTGCGGGCTGGCTCGAGGCCAGCCTCAGGCAGGACCTTCGCCACACGCCCGAGGACCTGGGAATCGACGCCAAGGCGTGGGCAGGTCAGATGGCCTCCCGTCTCACGTACTCCATCGAGGACGTCGAGCTTTCCGGCGACGTGGCGACCGTCGGCATGCGCGTCTGGGCGCCCCAGGCTGGCGAGATCGTATCAGAGGCCAGCAAGGGCATGAACACCTACTTCTACAACCAGGGGGTGCGTGACGGGGAGCCGCTCTCGGAGGATCTGCAGGAGGACGTCCTCCGTACCTTTGAAACCGCGACGGAGTCAGCCCCTGTCGAGGAGCGCCTGCTCGACATCGCCCTCACACGCTCCGAAGACGGGTTCGCCGTCGACGAGCGGTCGCTCGAGAGGGACCTCCTGAACGCGTTCGACGCGGTCGTGTGAATGCTACAGGAGCAGTCCTTACGCGCCGCCTAGACGTACGTGCCCATGTTCGCGCGATAGCCCGCGACGCAGAGCGCGGCTACGGGTGCGATCGCGCCGATGCCGGCAACGAGGAAAAGCGTCGTACTATCCACGGCGTCTTGGATGTGCGCGTAGACGAGAAGCGCAACAGCAGCGGCGTAGATTGCGCACACGAGAACCGCCCCTCCCATGATGCGCGCGAGCTTCGGCGCGTTGACGTGGGCTCGCTCCGCGGGCGATGCCGTGCTGTAGCCAGCGAGGAGGACCGCGCCACGCCCGCTGAGCAGCACGGCAGAGATGACCGCGAGGACACCGGCGATGACGCCCCACATCCAGACGTACTCCACGACGCGCCCCCCTTTCCAGAGCCATACCGAGCACCTCACCCGACCTTTGACACATGGTACCCAAGCGGAGGAACAGGCGCCCCGACCCCGCGGACGGTCTATCTGAGCCCGTGGGAGGGTTGTAAGCCCCCGCCATCAAGAGTCAACCATGCGCACCCGTCAATTCCAGCCCACATTTGGGCCTCGAAATGACGGGTGCGCATGGTCACCCGCTCTACAGGTCGCGCCTCCGCATGACGAGCTCATTGCGATCAGGCCGACCATACAACACCCGCCTCTCCCGGACGAAATTGCGCCCCCGGCACGGGTGTTGTATGGTCGCCTACTTTACAGGTCGCGTCTCAGCATGACGAACTCGTCGCTTCGTCACTCCTCGACGAAGCCGTGCCGCAGGAAGAGGCCTATGGCGGGGTTGTCAAGGGCGACGTTGTCGCGCAGCGTCGCGACGGCGCGCCCACGGGCCGCATCACAGAGGAGCTCGAGGCCGGCGGCGCCGTACCCGCGCCCGCGGAAGCGGGCGTGGACGAGCACGTCCGTGATGAAGCTGTCGTAGTCCGGGTCCCAGCGGTAAGCGACCTCACCAACGAAATCACCGGCGTCTAGGTCGCGCAGGTAGCGGTAGAAGCGCCTACCCTCGCCCTCGCGCGCGACCCAGGCGTCGTAACAGCGCGGCCAGAGGTCCTCCGGGAAGTCGACGGTCCCTCCCCAGGCTCGGTTGTAGGACATGGTGGCCTCGTCGGCCAGGAGCTCCCGCCTGAACCAGAGGTCGCGAACGGCGGGGCGATAGAGCTCGATGGTCATGAGCGTGTCTCCTTCTGAAGCAGGTCGGTGCGGGAGAACGTCAGGTTGATCGCGGCGAGCAGGGCAATCGAGGTCGCGAGCAGCGCCACCATGGCGAGCCGCATGTCCAGCACACCCGAGAGCCAGCCGAAGAGCGGCTGCGAGACGGCGGAGAGCAGCGACACCGCGATCGACGCGAACGAGAGCGCCGTCACGCGGTAGCGCGGGTCCAGCGCGACGTTGAGCACCTTGGTGCGCACCGGGTTCACGAGGCAGAACGCCGCGAGCCCGGCCATGTAGAGCGCGACGGCCGCCCGCGGATCCGCGCAGAGCGCAAACGCCAGGAAGAGCGCGACCACGGCGAGCGGCCCCAGCCGCGCCACGCGCGCGTCCCCCAGGCGCCGCGCGAGCCGGGCGCTGCCCAGCCCCGCCAGGCTCGTGACCGCGAACTGAGCCGCCACGACCGCGCCCACCGCCGGCAGCGGGACCCCGAAGTAGCCGTTGAGGTAGTTGTTGTAGAAGTCGTCCACGGGCACCATCGACCACGCGACCGCGCCCTCGACCAGCACGTAGTAGAGCACGGGGCGGCAGCCGGCGACGTAGCGCGCGGCCTCGAGCGGGCGCACCGGACCTGCGGGCACACCGCCCCTCTCGCCCGCCCGGTCGTCGCGCATGAGGAGCACGCAGAC
>CALUJT010000129.1 GCA_944321005.1 uncultured Atopobiaceae bacterium
GTCCGCTCCCAGTGCAAGCTCGCGCGGCACGGTGAGCTGGCCGCACCAGCCGTCATCCTGCGTGGGCAGCGCGCCGCCGTTGGGGCTCATCCACCCCATGAGGATGCGGCGGCCGTCCGGTGCCTCGAGCGTCTGCGGCGCGTAGAAGTTCTGGCCCCAGTCAAGCGGGCGAAAGTCCCCCTCGGGCACGAAGGGCCCGTCCGGCTGCCAGGTGCCCACCAGGTAGCCGGCATTGTTGAAGTTGCGGAAGCGATAGCCGCTCGGCCGAGCGCCCATGGCGGAGAAGCAGAGCACCCAGCGACGGGTTCCGTCCGGCGCCTCGAGCTCAAAGAAGTCGGGGCACTCGAGCATGTAGACGCTTGGGTCGGGGTGGCGGTAGAGCACGCCCGCGGGCCGCCAGGAGAGCAGGTCATCCGAGCGATAGAGCACGATCTCCCCGCGGTCGTCCGGGGAGCGACGGCCAACGATCATGAGCCACGCGTCACCCTGGCGCCAGACCTTGGGGTCGCGGAAGTCCCGCAGGCCCTCGGGGTTTCCCACGACGACGCCGCGCTTCTCGAAGCGGATGCCGTCTGCGGAGGTGGCCAGGCACTGGACCTCGAGGTTGCCATCGTCCTCGTTCACCCCGTTGCGCCATCGGTGCGCGGTGTAGAACGTGTAGAGGAGCCCGTCCGGGCCGCTCAGGGCAGATCCGGAGTAGACGCCCGCGCGCTCCGCCTCAAGGCTCGGCGCCAGGGCAACGGGCTCCGGGCGCCAGTGGACGAGGTCGGCGCTCGAGGCGTGCCCCCAGTGCATGAGCCCCCACTGCGCCCCAAACGGATGCAGCTGGAAGAACGCGTGCCAGCGGCCGCTGAAGTGGCACAGGCCGTTGGGGTCGTTGATCCAGCCGCCCGGGGAGGCCACGTGGAAGGTGGGGTACCAGCGGTCGCGCCTCGTGGCGGCGCACGCGGCCACGCCCTGTTCGGCACGGGCGAGCGCCTGCTCGTGCGACGCGAAGGGAGCGTTGGGGTCGTCCCGGGTCATGGGGCCTCCTCTGGCGTGCGTCCGTCATGTCGGACCGGCTCGTTTCTCGAAGCCGAAACAGTCCCAGTATGACGCCTGCGAGAAGGACGCGCCCCCGCGGGGAAGGACGTTCGTGGGGCGCCCGGGCGCGGGGCGCGGCGGCGTGCGGTGGAGCGGGGCGGCAGCCTAGCGCGTCGAGTTTCTCGTGACGACCTCGTAGCCCATCTTGATCTTGCGGGAGACGTACTCCTCGCCGGTCATGAAGCCCACGAGCATGCGCGCCGCCTCGGTGCCGGACGTCTTGTAGTGGTTGTGCACGGTGGTGAGCGTGGGCGTGACGATCTGGGAGATCTCCGAGTCGTCTATGCCCGTGACCACCACCTCGTCGGGCACGCGGTGCCCGTACTCGCGCAGGCACGTGAGGGCGCCGTAGGCGATGGAGTCGGTGGCGCAGACGATGCCGTCGAGCTCGGGATACTCCTCGAGGAGGGCCTCTGCCTGCTCGTAGCCCGAGTCCACGGTGAACTCCGCCACGCGCATCGCGCGCTCGGGGACCGCGACCCCGGCCTCGGCGCAGGCGGCGAGAAAGCCCCTCCGGCGCATCTGGCCCACGGCCACGTCCTCCTCGAAGACGCCGATGTAGGCGGGGTGCCGGGAGCTGCGCAGGGCCACCGAGGCCACGTCGTGCATGGCGTCGTGGTCGTTCTGGAACACGCAGGAGCAGCACTCCACGTCCTGATCGAGCACCACCACCGGTACGGGAAGGGAGGAGATGGCCGCCTCGTGCTCGGGCGTGACCACGGTGGCTATGAGGATGACGCCGTCCACCTGGTTCTTCTCGGAGAAGAGGTGGAGGAACTCCACCTCGCGCGCCGCGTCGTTGGAGGTGTTGGCAAGAAGCACCTGGTAGCCGGCCTCGTTGAGCACGGGCGTGATGCCCGCGACCATCCGGCTGACCGAGGCCGAGTTTATCTTGGGTATGATGACGCCCACGACGTTGGTCTTGCCGGTGCGCAGCGTCTTTGCCTGGCGCGACGGCACGTAGCCGGTCTTCTCTATCACGCGCCGGATGGCCGCGCGCTTCTCCTGGCTCACGTAGCCGTCGTTGAGGTAGCGCGAGACCGTGGCGCGAGAAACGCCCGCCATCTGCGCGATTTGGTTGATGTCCATGTGCGGTTCCCCCTTGGTCAGAGAGAGTGTATCGCAGTCGCGCTGGGCGAGGTGGGAACAATCCCGGGCTGCGGCGCGCGATGGGGCGCGCGGCCGGCGGGGCGTGGCGGCGGCCGGCGGGGCGCCGTGCAGGAAATGCGCGAGCGTCTGGACGACGATAAGCGCATTACGTTGTACCATTAAACGAAAAGGCTTGCTATCGCCGAGTCGCTCGTACAAAAGTCGGGTTTGGCGGGGGCTGGTGGCCGCCGCCAGGGGCGCCGCCGGAAACCCCCGGGGCGCCACCGCGGCCGCCGGAGCTGCGATTCTAAACCGCACCTTGAGGGTGGCCCGATGAGCCGGGACCAATTGCGACCTTTGGGATAATACTTAGGCTACGCGTGTCAAAAGTATGTTGCCCACAGGTTTCGAGGGACCGTTCGTGAACATAAAGCAGCTCAGGTACGTTACCGCGATCCTCTCAACGGGGAGCTTCTCCTCCGCCGCAGCGTGCGAGGGCGCCTCCGTACAGGCAGTCTCCAAGGCAATGTCGGAGCTCGAGGGCGAGATAGGCGAGCCCCTCTTCATCCGCACGAGCAGCGGCGTGAGCCCCACGCCCCTGGGCGAGTCCTTCGGCTCCCGCGCCAACAAGGTCCTCGCGGAGTTCGACTCCCTCGAGCGCTTCGTCCGCTCGCACGACCGCGGCTCGGGGGCGGGCAGGCGTTTCTCCCTGGGCTTCTGCATGCCCCCTTTTCAGGAGGTGGACCGCTACCGCTCGCTCGTCAGGATCGTCGCGGAGCGCGCGCTCGGCTGCAGGGTCGAGGTTCTTCTCACCAACGCCGAGGACTGCGTGGAGGAGCTCAGGGCCGGCCGCTTTGACGCCCTCGTCACGGTTGGCCCGATCAAGGCGGACGGCGTGGTCTGCGGGAGCCTGGGCACCATGTCGCCCATGGTGCTCATGGCGCAGGGAAACCCGCTCGCCGAGAAGAGCGAGCTCACGATCGAGGACATAAGCACCCGCCCGGTGCTTCTGGCGCCGGACTTCGAGCACTTCAACCAGAGCGTGTGCATGGCCTACGTCGCCCGCGGCGCGACCTCCGAGCTCGTGAAGGTCGAGGACGCGGAGGCCTATCGAGAGTTCCTGTTCGAGCGCGGCGGCCTCTCCTTCATAATGGGCAGCGAGTTTCTGGGCAAGCTCGAGGGGTGCGTGGTGCTCCCGGTTGCCGCGCGCGACAGGGTGGCGGTCCCCATCTGCTTCTCCACGCTCGCTGGCTCCGGCCTGAGCTACCTCGAGTTCGCCCGGGCGCTCGTCAAGATGAAGATTCTCTCCTAGGGACTCTCCTAGCGGGCTTGGCGAGAAGGGCGGACGCATGGCAGGCAAGGCTGGTCGCATCATCGCTGGCGTCATAGTGGCGGGCGTGCTCGTGGCGGGCGGCGCCCTGGGGCTCAACGCCTGCGACAGCAACTATCCCGAGGGGGTGGACACGGACGCGCGCGAGGTTCGCAGCGTGACCCTGAGCGGGGACAGCTACGAGGTGCTGGACTACGAGGACGACCTCTACGTCCTCTCTCCCGACTCGACGGACGTCATCGTGCTCGACGACGACGTGACGCGCCAGTTTGTCTCCCGCAACGAGGACACCATCTGGGTGACCGAGGAGACCGCCGAGAAGCTAGGCGTCGAGTAGCCCCCATCAAGTAATCTGGGACAGGGGGACGGAGCGGTGACAGGCCCTCCGTCCCCCGTCACGTCTAGACGAGGAGCCAGGCGAAGCCCCATCCGGGCAGGTCGAAGGTCGTGACCTCGTCCTTCTTTCCGGTGAGCAGGTCCGTGCACGCGGTCTTCCAGGGCATCCAGAGGGTCTTCCCCTCGTCGGAGAAGTTGAACACCGCGTGGAGCTCGCGGCCGTCCTTGCGTCGGATGACCCACAGAACGGACGCGTCGTCGTAGTCCTTGGTCCAGACGGTGGCGTCCGCGTCGAAGACGCTCTCTGCGCCGCGGACCCCCTCGATCCGGGAGAGTGCCGAGAAGAGCCTCTGCTGGACGCTCCCCGGCTCGTCGATCTTCTCGGCGAGGGACCAGTCGAACCTGCCGCGGTGCACGTAGCGCGAGTCCTCGGCCTTCTCGGGGTCGTCGTGGTAGGAGTAGTCGTTCACCTGGCCGACCTCGTCGCCGCTGTAGAGCATGGGGATGCCCGACTGCGTGAGCACGAAGGCGTGGAGCGTGACGTCCTTGCGGATGGCTACCTCCATGGCATCGTCGTCGCCCTCGAAGCCTGCGGCCTCGATGCCGCACATGGATGCCGTGGTGCCGCAGAAGCGCGCGTCGCCGCTCACGGGGTCCGCGTTGTAGAGCTCCCCGAGGGAGACGCTTCCCGGCGTGAGGCCGCAGAAGTAGTCGCTCAGGTACCTCTTGTGGGGGACCTCCTGCATGCCCCACTGCCTGAGCGTGGCGTAGTCGAGGCCCCAGCCGATGTCGTCGTGGCAGCGTAGGTAGTTGAGGAACGTGTACTCCTTGGGCAGGGCGGAGACGACGTCCGTCTGCCTGCGGAGGAGCCGCGCGTCGCGCGTGGCCACGGTGCTCCAGGTGGTGCACATGGTGGTGGCGTTGTAGAGCATGTGGCACTCGGGCTTCTCCACGGGGCCGAAGTAGGGGGCGAGCTTGTCCGGCTCCATGACCACCTCTCCCAGCAGCACGATGCCGGGGCACACGACCTCGCCGATGAGGCGCATCATGCGCACGATGGTGTGGACCTGCGGGAGGTTGCGGCAGTTGGTGCCGAGCTCCTTCCAGATGTAGGGGACGGCGTCGATGCGGATGACGTCCATGCCCTGGTTGGCCAGGTAGAGGAAGTTGTACATCATCTCGTTGAAGACGCGCGGGTTGCGGTAGTTGAGGTCCCACTGGTAGGGGTAGAACTGCGTCATCACGCTCTGCCCCAGCTCCGGGAGGTAGGTGAAGTGTCCCGGTGCCGTGGTGGGGAAGACCTGGGGCACGTCGCGCGTGTAGCGGTCTATGACGGCCTGGTCGCGCTCGAAGAAGTAGCGGCTCATGTACTCGCCCTCGCCGGCGCGGGCGCGGCGCGCCCACTCGTGCTCCTCGGAGGTGTGGTTCATGACGAAGTCCATGCAGACGCTGATCCCGCGATCGTGACACTTCTCGGCGAGGCTCGCGAGGTCCTCCATGGTCCCCAGGTCCGCCCGCACGCGGCGAAAGTCGCGCACCGCGTAGCCGCCGTCCGAGCGGCTCCTGTCCGAAGGCGTGTCGAGGAACGGCATGAGGTGCAGGTAGCGCACGTTGCACCGCTCGAGGTAGCCGAGCTTGGACTCCACGCCGCGGAGGTTTCCGGCAAAGTTGTCGATGTACATCATCATGCCGATGGTGTCGCGCGTGCGGTACCAGGCGGGGTCCTTCTCGCGCTTGGCGTCGAGCGCGCGCAGCTTGGGGCCGCGGGCCTCGTAGTAGGCGCGCATCTGGTCGCAGAGCTCGGCGAACATGTCTCCGTTGTCATAGAGCTCCATGTAGAGCCAGCGGAGCTCGTCGTGGTTCTTCTCCAGGCGGCGCCGGAACGTCTCGTCCGCGCGCGTCTGGGCGGCCGCGGCCTCCAGGGGCTGGGTGCGAGGCGCTCGGGGCGCTTTGGGCGCCGCGGTCTTTCTGGCGGGTGACGTCTTGGCGGCGGCGGTCTTCTTGCTGGGCATGTCGAGGATCATCTCCCGGTTCGCGCGAGTCTTCGCATTCCGGAAGCATTCTAGTCGCGTGCCGGGGCGTTCCCAACGTGCAACCCGCCGAGCGGGCGCATATGGGGTGGGAGCGTTCTCACATGCCGTGCGCTGCGGCGCGTTCGCTCGCAGAGGGCAACGATTCGCGCGTTCTTCTCGCCTGCTCTTCTCGCCCCGCCTTGGCCCGCGTCGACACGCGCAAATGGGGATTTTGCTATTCCGGACTTACGCGTGCAAAGGTTTTAACTATCGCACGCGCAGGTCGGGATTCGTCGCTCAAATGCGGGGAATCCCGACCTGCGCATGGCGAGAAGAACGCGCAGCTCGGAAAAACCGAAATCCCGACCTGCGCGTGCGTCGCGTGAGTCCCCGCGCGCCGGCCCTAGCGCACCGTCCGGCCGAACTCGAGGTAGGCGATGTCCGCGAGGTCCGCGTAGGACGCGGGCAGGGCGTCGTCCTCCCCGTAGGCGACCCACGAGCCGTCCGCGAGCCGCGTCCCGATGAGGCTCAGCGCGGGCAGCTCCTCGCGCACGGCGAGCTCCGCGCGCTGGAAGGTCGTGAGGGGCATGCCTATGGTCTCGGCGAGCGAGGCCCCGAGGTAGCAGACGCTCGTGTCGCGCACCTCGCGCGCGGTGCTGCCCGCCACGTCGTAGTTGGCCCACACGAGGTAGACGGTCTCGTGCGTGCGCAGGTTGTGGGCGAGCTCGTCCTCGCCGG
>CALUJT010000130.1 GCA_944321005.1 uncultured Atopobiaceae bacterium
GGTCTTCGACCGCCTGGAGCAGCTCAGCTTCGACTAACTTGACAGGGGGACAGTCCCTTTGTCACGTTATGTCAGCAAGAGAGGAGAAGAGCATGCACTTTGACTACACCCCGCGCGGCGTCTGCTCGCGCGCCATCCACATTGACCTCGCGGACGACGGCAAGACCATCGAGTCCGTCTCCTTCGAGGGCGGCTGCAACGGCAACCTCAAGGCCGTGAGCAAGCTCGTCGCCGGGCACTCCGTTGACGAGATCGTGGGCATCCTCTCGGGAAACACCTGCGGCCCGCGCCCCACCTCCTGCGCCGACCAGCTCTCCCGCGCGCTCGTCGAGGCTGCGGCCTCGGTGCACTAGGCCCGCGGAGAAGCCCGTGCGCGCTCCCAGGATAACGAGGCGCTCCCTCTTCAAGGTCGCCGCCGCGGGCGGTGCCGCCGCTGCCGCGGTAAGCATCCTCCCTGGCTGCACGCACGGAGGGGACGAGCCCGACGCCGACCCCACCGTCGTGGACGAGGGGTCGGCCGAGAGCGTGCTCGACTCCTTCGAGCACTCGTCCGACCTTGCCCCTGCCGAGGAGAGCTCCTGGACGCTGCCCCTGGGGAGCGTCCTTCACCCGGCTGAGGGCACGTGGATACCGGTGACCTCGGCGGGGTCCTCCGCTTCGCCCATGGTCAAGGGGACCGCTCTCTCGCTCGCCTCGGGACAGCTCTTCGACGTCGTGCCCGAGCCAATTGGCAAGGCGTCGACGACGGTGATCTACGACACCCGCTGCTCGGACGACGTCTACGCCTGGGTCGAGCTCGACCTCGCCTCCCGCTCCTGGGCGCTCTACGCCTCCGAGTTCTCGGACGGCCAGCTCACGGGGGACACCAAGACGCTCTGGGAGGGTACCTCGGACTACGACCCCGCGCCCTTCGAGGTGGCGGGCTCGCGCGTCATCTGGCAGGTGCAGCCGTCCCTGAGCGGCACCAAGACCACGGAGAGCTCCTTCTGCTATCTCTGGCACGCCGGCGACTCGGACGCCAAGGCCGTCGTCGAGTCCCCGGGGCGCTTTGCCACCCGGCCGAGCGTCTCCGGCGGCGTCGTGGTCCTCGTTCCCCGCGTCACCAGGGAGGAGGCGGGGACCTTCTACGGCGTCACGGCGTACGAGCTCTCGGACGACCTCGAGACGAGGGTGGACCAGCTCGTCATGCCCGCCGGCGTGCGCCCCTTCCGGGCCACCCGCGTGGGCGACCGCTTCCTCGTGTCCGTCGAGGCGAGCTACAGCTCGGGCGGGCTTCTCGGCCAGATGGGCACCTACATGGGCACGGCCTTCATGGGCTTCGTGAGGCTCGGGCAGGAGCCGTCGGAGTGCGGGTGCGGCAGGGGCGACAAGTTCGTCATCAAGTGCAACTCGTTCTACTACGTGATCGACCTCGCCGAGAAGACCTATGCGACCATCTCCTCGGCGGACCGCTCGGTGGACTACGGGGAGTTCCCGGCGCGCTCGGGCGAGTGCGACCTCTTCGTCACCTTCTCGACGGTGAAAGATCCGGACACGGGCTACCCCGCCTCCGTCGCCGTGCGCACCTTCCGCCTGTAAAGTTGAATCGAGCGCGGTCCGGTGGGGTACACTAGGTATACCCACGAACCTGTTTTTTCGGTGAAGCTGAAAACACGCAAGGAGGCCGCCCATGGCTTCGGACGAGAAGAAGATCCTGCTGGTTGAGGACGAGAAGGCCATCCGCGACGCGGTCGCGGCCTACCTCGAGCGCGAGAGCTACATCGTGCGCGGCGTCGGCGACGGCCAGAGCGCGGTCGAGGAGTTCGAGAAGCACACGTTCGACCTCGTGATTCTTGACCTCATGCTCCCCAAGCTCTCTGGCGAGCGCGTGTGCCGCGCCATTCGCGAGACCTCCAACGTGCCCATCATCATGCTCACGGCCAAGGGCGAGGTCGAGGACCGCATCATCGGCCTCGAGCTCGGCGCGGACGACTATCTCATCAAGCCCTTCTCGCCGCGCGAGCTCGTCGCCCGCGTGCGCGCGCTGCTCCGTCGCGCCCACACCGAGACCGAGCCCCAGCTCGAGGTGCTCGACTTCGGCGATCTCGTCATCGACATCTCGGGCCACAAGGTGCTCGTGGAGGGCAGGGAGGTCGACCTCACGGCCTCCGAGTTCAAGCTCCTCACCACGCTCGCCCGCTACCCCGGCCGCGTGTACACGCGCATGGAGCTCGTGGAGAAGGTCCTCGGCTACGACTTCGAGGGCTACGAGCGCACGATCGACTCCCACGTCAAGAACCTGCGCGCCAAGCTGGGCGACGACCCGCGCAACCCGCGCTGGCTCTACACCGTGCACGGGGTCGGCTACCGCTTCGAGGCATCGGAGAAGGCGGCCGACGGCAGCTCCCGCTAGGCGAGCCGCATGTCGGCGCGCTTTGTCATAGGAAAGAGCACCGAGGAGGGCGGCTCGGAAGGGTCGTCCTCTCGTGGCTCGTGGAACACCATCCGCCCCATCCCCAAGAGGGGGCGCCCCTTCTCCACGAGCCTCACGCTGGTCTGCGCGCTCACCGCCATCATGACGGCTGCGGTGCTGGCCGTCGTCCTCGCAGCGGTGTGGGAGGGCCAGTTCATGGCCTACACGCGGCAGAACATGCAGTCCATCGCGGACTCCACCGCGGCAAACATCGCAGACGCCTATGCAGTGACGGGGGACCTCGACGAGGCGGCCGACTCCGCTGCCGCGGCAACGTCCTCCATCTCCTCTGACATCGTGGTTCAGGTCCTGGACGCCGACGGCAAGGTCCTCTACGACGACACCTGGGCGCGCCCGGGGAGGTCGGACGGAACCGTCGGCGGGCCCGCCTCGTCGTCGCCCCCCACCGCGGCGGAGGACCTCGTCGCCTCGCCCATCCTCGCCCGTGACGGCAGCGTCGTGGGCAGCGTCCGCATGTGGGCGTTTGGCTCCGAGGCCCTGCTCACCAAGACGGACGCCTCGTTTCGCTCCAACTCGTACGGCGCCATCGTCACGGCGGCGGCGATCGCGGCCATCCTCGCCTGCGTCATCGGCTACTTCGTCTCCCGCTGGATGGCAGAGCCCATCCAGCGCATCACCTCGACGGCCAAGCAGATCCGAAACGGCGACCTCACCGCCCGCACGGGCGTGACCGGCGAGGACGAGATCGGGCAGCTCGGCGAGACCTTCGACGACATGGCCACCACCATCGAGCGCGACATCAAGCTCGAGCACCGCCTCACCGGCGACGTGGCTCACGAGCTGCGCACTCCCCTCATGGCCATGCAGGCGACGGTCGAGGCCATGCAGGACGGCGTCCTCCCGGCGGACGACGAGCACCTCGAGGTCGTGGCCGTCGAGGTGCGCCGCCTCTCTCGCCTCATCGACGCCATGCTCAAGCTCTCCCGCCTGGAGAACGGCACCACCGAGCTCAAGTGCGAGCACACGGACATGGTCCGCCTCGTCAAGTCGCTCGTCTCCTCCCAGCACCAACTCTTCCACGAGAAGGGTCTCCACCTGCGCTTTGTTGACGAGACTCCCCATGGCGAGCTTCTCGCGGACGTCGACCCCGACCTCATTCGCGAGGCCGTGGTCAACCTCATGAGCAACGCGATGCGCTACACCAACGCAGACGGCTGGGTGAAGGTCTCCCTGCGTCAGGACCGCTCCGACGTGCTGGTCTCCGTGCAGGACACCGGCATCGGCATCGCCAAGGAGGACATCCCGCAGACGTTCTCGCGCTTCTGGCGCTCGGACGTGAGCCGCGAGCGGGTCTCCGGGGGCCTGGGCGTGGGTCTGGCCATCACCAAGGAGATCATCGACCGTCACAACGGCACCATCCTCGTGGAGTCCGAGCTTGGCCGCGGCACCACCTTCACGCTGCGCATCCCCCAGCGGCAGGCACGCAAGTCGCAGGACAAGTAGGCGCTCGACGGCCCCGGCGGCACGTTCTTCTCGGCGCTCAAACAGCTTTGCTGCGCAAAGAACTCGCGGCGAGAAGAACGTGTCGCCGGGGCCTGTATCGCCTGCGGGTCCGTGCGGGTCCGTGCGCAGCGTGACGGCGCTGCTGGGTTCTGCTTACAACTCATTTGGGGCGGCGGGCTGTCGTATACTGATGGGTTGTAGGTACAACGACGAAAGGTGGCCGGTTATGGCTGAGATGGAGCTCCGTCCGGACTCGCAGGGCAAGGTTCGCGACATCTACGATTGCGGCGACAGCCTCCTCATGGTTGTCTCGGACCGCATCAGCGCCTATGACTTCATTCTTCCCGATGAGATCCCCCACAAGGGGGAGATTCTCACCCGCATCTCCGCGTTCTGGTTCGAGCGCTTTGCCGACCTCGTGCCCAACCACATGATCAGCTGCGACGTGGCGGACCTCCCCGAGGAGTTCAAGCCCTACGCCGACTATCTCGCCGGCCGCTCCATGCTGGTGAAGAAGGCCCAGACCGTGCCCATCGAGTGCATCGTCCGCGGCTACCTCACCGGCTCCGGCAAGAAGACCTACGACCAGGACGGGACCGTCTGCGGCATCAAGCTCCCGGACGGCCTCACCGAGGCGTCCAAGCTTCCCGAGCCGCTCTTCACGCCCTCCACCAAGGCCGAGATCGGCGATCACGACGAGAACATCTCCTTCGAGCGCTGCTGCGAGATCGTGGGCACCGACGTGGCCGAGCAGCTGCGCGACGCCTCCCTCGCCATCTACAAGGCCGCGGCCGACTACGCCGCCACCCACGGCATCATCATCGCGGACACCAAGTTCGAGTTCGGCTTCATCGACGGCAAGCTCATGCTCATCGACGAGTGCCTCACGCCCGACTCCAGCCGCTTCTGGCCGGCCGACTCCTACGAGGAGGGCAAGGTCCAGCCGAGCTACGACAAGCAGTACGTGCGCGACTGGCTGCGCGCCAACTGGGACATGACGGGCGAGCCGCCCCGCATCCCCGCCGAGGTCATCGAGGGCACGTCCAAGCGCTACCAGGAGGCCTTCCAGATCATCACCGGCACCGAGTTCAAGCCCGTGCGCGCGTAAGGAGAGCAATGTCGCTGAGAGACACCATCGAGGGGGCCCGCCGCGAGGCCGAGGGCAACGCCGTCGGGCGTCCCAAGAAGGAGGCCGAGGCCATCGGGACCGGCGATGAGGAGAAGAAGGGCTTCGTGAGGAGCTCCACCGCCAAGGCCAAGCCCGCGCGCGAGGCGGGCTCCTCGGTGAGGACGGCCGGCAAGACCAAGCAGAAGGACGCCTTCGGCAACACGGTCGAGACCAAGGAGCAGAAGAAGGAGCGCAAGCGTCGCGAGCGCGAGGAGCAGGACCTGCGCAACCGCGCCTACGACATCATGATGCGCAGCATCCCCGGCTACCGGAAGACCGAGAAGCTCTTCTGGGGCCTTCTCGGTGCGGGCATGCTGCTTGCCGTGGTCTCGCTCGTTTGCGCCGGCATGTTCGGCCAGACGATGGACGTCTCCACCTGGCAGGGCCTCCTCTCGGTGGCTTCGCTCGTTCTGGCGTATGCCTTCATCATCGCCTCGTTCATCTACGACCTCGCCAAGCGCCGTCCCTTCCGCAAGGAGGCCGAGGCGCGCGTGCGAGGGCTCTCCGACAAGAAGCTCGCTCAGCTTCTCGAGGACGCTCGTGCCGGGGAGCTTGCCAAGAAGGGCAAGGGTACCGAGAAGAGTGACAAGAAGTAGGTTTTGTCAGGCGCCGCTCTGGTGCTAAAATATGGTTTCACGCCTTCGTAGCTCAGGGGATAGAGCACCGCTCTCCTAAAGCGGGTGTCGGCCGTTCGAATCGGCCCGGGGGCACCAGAAAAACAGCGGGTCATCGGGCTTGTCTCCCCCGATGACCCGCTTTTGTGTCTTGACGGTTTGCTCTGTTCGAACTGTCGGGCTGCGGAGTTTGCCCGCTCGTGCGATGCGAGGGGCGGTGCCGCGAGGGGTTTGCCCCCTCGTGCGATGCGAATCAGCCCGCATTTGGCCCCGCGGGGCGACCCCCTTCGGCGTCTGCCCAGTTGGGCCTCCGGCGGGCCGCCCCCCGGAGGCCGGTTTCGCATCGCACGAGGGGGCAAACCCCGCGCGGGGCCCGGCGCCGGGCCGGGCCGCCGGGCGCCTAGCCCCTCCAGCGCATGAGCATCGTGGCCGCCTCGGCGCGGGAGAGCGCCTTGGCGGGGCTGAGCCTGCCGCCGTCGCCGGTGACGATGCCCTCGGAGACGGCCCAGGCCAGGGCCTCGCGGGAGAACCCGGAGACGTCGCCCCCGTCGGGGAAGACGGAGAGGTCGCCCGCGCCCGCGGGCCTCCCCTCGAGGCGCCATACGATGGTCACGAACTGCTCGCGCGTGACGGGGTCGGAGGTGCCCAGGCGCCCGTCCTCGTAGCCGGTGATGGCGCCCTCGGCGAACGCCCAGGCCATCGCGGCGGAGTACCACTGGCCGCCGGCGTAGTCGGGGAAGCCCGCCATGGCGCCGGCGTCGGCCGCGGGCCTGCCGGCCATGTTCCAGAGGAGCTGGGCCATCTCGCAGCGCTGGAGCGTCTTGTCGGGCGCGAAGGTGCCGTCGCCCTGGCCGGTCATGACGCCGTTCGAGGCGACCCAC
>CALUJT010000131.1 GCA_944321005.1 uncultured Atopobiaceae bacterium
GTCGTTCGCTTCCACGACGTGAGCTTTGCCTATCCGGGCAGCCGCGCCACCGTGGAGCACCTCTCCTTCGAGGCGCGCCCCGGGGAGATCCTAAGCGTCATCGGCCAGAACGGAGCCGGAAAGACAACGCTCACGAAGCTTCTGAACGGCCTGCTCAAGCCCGCCTCCGGCGAGGTGGTCGTGGCGGGCCTCCGCACGAGCGACACCCCCACGAGCCGCCTTGCCGCCCATGTGGCCACCCTCTTCCAGAACCCCGACCGCCAGCTCTGCAAGGACACCGTCCTCGACGAGGTCGCCTTTGGCCTCGAGCTCACGGGCGTCCCCGCAGCCGAGGCGCGCGAGCGCGCCCGCGCCGTGGCAGAGCGCTTTGGCCTGCCCCTCGACGCCGCGCCCTTCTCACTCTCCCGCGGGCAGCGCCAGATGGTCGCCCTGGCCTCCGTGGTGGTCATAGAGCCAGACGTGATTCTCCTGGACGAGCCCACGAGCGGCCTCGACTACCGCGAGTGCATGACAGTCATGGAGACGGTGCGCGAGATGGCCGCACGCGGGTGCGCGGTGGTGATGGTCTGCCACGACATGGAGGTGGTCTCGGACTTTGCCGAGCGCTGCGTGGTCATGGCGGAAGGACGGATCCTGGCCCAGGGCCCAGCGAGCGACGTCTTTGCCGACGAGGCCCTCATGGCCCGCGCCGGCATAGAGCCCCCGCAGGTCGTGCGCCTGGCGGGCGAGCTCGCGCGCACCGTCTCGCCCGCGTTTGCGGGCATCACCCAGGTCTCCGGCATCGTCGACACCGTGGAGGAGATGGTCCGCCGTGACTAGCGTCATCGACTACGTTCCCGGGAGCACGCTGCTCCACCGGCTGAACCCCGTGACCAAGCTCGCCCTTGCCGCAGCCATCGTGGCCGCGACGCTGCTGGCGGACACCTACGCGCTGCTCCTGGGGCTTCTTGCCCTCACGTTTGCGCTCGCGGCCTACGCCGGCGTGCCGGGACGGCTCGCGCGGCTGCTCAAGCTGGTGGTTCCGCTCGGCGTGGTGATGTTTGTCTTCCAGCTCCTCTTCACCCACACCGGCGAGGTCGTCTGGGGCTTTGTCACCACGGACGGCCTGGCCACGGCCCCCAAGGTGTGCCTGCGTCTCATGGGGGTGGCGCTGCCGCTCGTGCTCATGCTCACGGTGACCAGACTCACGGACCTCGCCAACGCCTGCGTGGAGGTGCTGCACGTGCCCTACCGCTACGCGTTCACGTTCACCACGGCGCTGCGCTTCGTGCCCGTGTTCTCCCAGGAGATGAACGCGATCATGGAGGCCCAGACCGCGCGCGGGGTCGAGTACGACACGAGAAACCCCGTCCGCAAGCTCACGCTTATGCTGCCGCTCTGCGTCCCCCTGCTCGTGAGCTCCGTGGGAAAGACCGACGCCACGGCGCTCGCCGCCGAGCAGCGCGGCTTCTACCTGCGCACGCGCGAGAGCAGCTACCGCCGCTACCCGCTCGTCGCGCGCGACTGGGCGGCACTCGCGCTCTGCGTGGCGCTCGTGGCGCTGGCCGTGGCGCTGTAGGGCGGCGGGCGGCGGGCTGCCCGCGGGAGCTCAGCATACATCCTGCGCGACGTTTTTCTCGCCAACTGGGCAAACTTCCCCGGAATCGCGCGGGATGTATGGTGGCGATTCGCGACCGCTCCGCAACGACGCAAAAACGAGGCGGGCACCGGGCCCGCCTCACGCGAGACTGAATTGCAGCCGTCAGCTAGTCGTCGTCGCGGTCGTCATCCCAGTCGTCGCGATCGTCGTCGCGGTCGTCGTCCCAGTCGTCACGGTCATCCAGGTCGTCATCGTCGTCCCAGTCGTCGTCTCGATCGTCCCAGTCGTCGTCGCGATCGTAGCGGTCGTCGTGCCAGTCATCCCAGTCGTCGCGGTCATCCCAGTCGTCGTTGCCGTCGATGTCAGCCTCGAGGACCTTGCCCGTGCGAGCGTCGACCTCATACTCGTACTCCACGCCGCCGGACGTGAACTCCATCTCGTAGACGCCGTCATCGAGCTCGTACTCGTGGTCGTTGAAGCTTGCCTCGCTCAGCCCCAGCTGAGACAAGACGATGTCCTTGGCTGCATCGAGGCCGATGTACCCGCGGTCGTCAAGCTGCTCGGGCGCCACCGCAAGGGCGTCGGACGCAAGGCCGAACCCGCCGACCGTTTCGCGAACGCCGCTCTCGATTCTGCGAAGGAAGTCCTCCCCCGGGTAGCTCGAGCCCTGCTCGAGCTTCACGACAACGTTTCGGTCGTGTCCGTCGACGGTCTGGTTGAAGTGGCCCGCCTCGTAGATCTCCCCCACGAGCTCGGAGACCACCTCCCGACACTCACGCCCCTCGTACCCGCCATAGCCGCCCACAACGCCTCGGCCCTCGTCGTTCACTCCCTCGATCTCGGTGACCAGGCCCTTGTTGTCATACTCGATCTCGATCTCGGGGTTGACGCTCAGGAGCAGGGTGCCCACCGCCTGGGAGACGGGAGTCTCCGCCTGGGCCTCGACCTGGGCCTCGTTCGTCTGCGCGGGGGGATTCGTCGTGGTGGTCGACCCGCATCCCGCGAGAACCGCCGCAAGGGCAACGCCCATCGTCGCGCTGGTAAGGATGCTCTTCAGGCTCGTGCTCTTCATGGTGTCCTCCTTGAGGTTGTCGTGCATTCTTCTTGCCTTGCGGTGAGAGGTTGCGCAGGGGGCATCACCAAAACCGGGGTCGCTCAAAAAAAGATCTGGCGAGAAGAACGCGGGGCTAGGGACGCCGTTCGGAAGGCGGGTTAGTCATCGTCATCGTCATCGTCCCAGTCGCCGTCATCGTCCCCGTCGTCGTCGCTGTCGTCGTCCCAGTCCCCGTCATCGCCGTCGTCCCCGTCATCGCCGTCGTCCCCGTCGTCGTCTTCGTCGCCAGCGGGCACGCTCGGGGGCGGCGTCTCCGCATCCCCCTCGACCGCATCGTCCGCCGCATCGTCATCCCAGGCGTCCCCCGGCTCGGGCCTCATGACGTCATCGCTTACGCCCGGCACCGTCACGGTCACCCTGTGGTCGAGGTGCACCTCCAGCTCCACGACCAGCCGGTCCTCCGTCGCGGTCTTCCACCCCTCGTCTTCGGACTCGACCGTCACCTCGATGGTCCCGCCCTCGTCGAGATAGCCCTCGTCCTCGGCGAGCTCCGCCAAGTCGTCCGTGACCTCGTCGACCGTCCGGCCGTAATAGGAGAAGCCGGCGATAAGCTCGGCGCCGTCGTTGTTCTCTCCCTCGAGGGAGACCACGCGGTCAAGCCGGTTGACCTCCATGCTCACCTCGGGATTGATCCTCATGTACACCGTGCCGATTGGCAGACGCCACAGCACGCCACCGACAACAACGGCAACGACGAGACACGCCGCAGCGGCTATCAGCCCCACACGCCCGCGGGTTCTTCTCGCCGAGCGGGCCCCGAATTCAAGGACTTCCCCCTCCCCAAAGAGGACGACGTCCTCGACCACCTGGCCCATCTCGTATCCGAGGTTGGGAACCCGCAGGAAGCGCCCCTCCTCGTCAAGGGCCACCGCGTAGCTCAGCGCGCACTCCATGATCAGGTACCTCATCGTGCGTCACCTCCCGGGCGCTCCACAATCTTGTGGAGGTGTCCGCGGATGATCTCGAAGCCGTTGGTGTAGGCCAGCAGCAGCGCCACGAGATAGGTGCGGTGGCGCTCGAGGGTCTTCTTCTCCACCCCGGAGCCGCGGGCAAGGTCGGTGATCGGCAGCTTCTTGGTGGCGAGAAGACGCTCCAGGAGCTCGGGGTTGGCTCGGGCGTGCGCAAGGGCCCTGCCGCACGCCTCGAGCGTGCGCCGCTGCTGCGGGCAGCTCTCCGTCACGTCAAAGAGGGTTATCCCAAAGTCCCTGAGCTGCGAGGCAAATTCCGCTATCTCCGCCCGGCTCGCAAGACGCGTCTCGCGCTCCGAGATCTCGTCCTTCTCGGCAGCCAGCGTCTCAACGAGCGGGCGGTCGTCCTCGTCGTCGGACGCCGGGCGCCGCTCGTCCAGAGAGACCACCTCGGCGTGCCTGCTCTCTCTGCGCCTGAAGTCAATCAGGCGGTTTCTGATGCTCAGGGCGGCGAGGGGTATGAACGCTCCCCGCACGCGGTCGTACGTCATCACCGCCTCGTGAAAGGCATACATGGCGATCCCCAGCTCGTCGTCTCGTCCCTCCTGCGGTGGCCGGCCCATGAACTTTGCCGTCTCCGCCTTGATGAACGGGAGGTAGCTCCGTACGAGCTCGTCGGCGGCACGCGGATCCCGCCTTGCTGCGCGAACCCGAGCGACTATCTCCCTGCTTTCTCTCATCTCTCCCCTCGGAGATAGGATGCGGACGCTGCCCCGCAAAAGCGGGGTCACCTGGAAATCACCTGAAACGTTCAGGATATCGGCCGCGCGGCACGAGAACGTAAGCGCTCCGTAAGCCGCGGCGAACGGTGCCGCGGCTTACGGGCGGCGCACGAGCGGAACGCCCCAAGCGTGACAAAGCCGCGTGGCGAGGGGCGATTTCCGTCCGGCCCAAGGCGCATAATGGGGCGAGAAGGACCCGACGACAGGAGCCCCATGGCGGACGCGACGCCCCTCGACATACTGCGCACCACCTTTGGCTACCCGAGCTTCCGGCCGCACCAGGAGGAGATCGTGGACGCCGTGCTCGCAGGCCGCGACGTCATGGCCGTCATGCCAACCTCCGCCGGCAAGTCCATCTGCTACCAGGTGCCGGCGCTCGCGCTGGCCGCGCGCACGGGCGGGCTCACGCTCGTGGTCTCCCCGCTCATCTCGCTCATGGCGGACCAGGTGGGGGCGCTGCGCCAGATGGGCGTCGCGGCGAGCTACCTCAACTCCACGCTCTCCGCGGGCGAGCGCGCGGGCGTGCTCCACGGCATCGCCTCCGGGGCGCTCGCCCTCGTCTACGTGGCGCCGGAGCGCCTCGACGACCCCGCCTTCCTGGAGACCGTCTCCGCGCGCGGCGTGGCGCTCCTCGCCGTGGACGAGGCCCACTGCATCTCTCAGTGGGGCAACGACTTTAGACCCAGCTACCAGCGCATCATTGAGTTTCTCGAGACGCTGCCCGCGCGTCCGCCCGTGATGGCGCTCACGGCCACGGCCACCCGCGCCGTGCGCAAGGACATCCTGGCCGCGCTGGGCCTTCGGGACCCCCTTGTGGTCGTGGCGAGCTTCGACCGCCCCAACCTCTCGTTTGCCGTGGCCCGCCCGCGGGGAGCTGCCGAGAAGGACCGCGTGCTCGTTGCCTTTGTCCGCCAGCGCGCCAATCTCTCCGGCATCGTCTACTGCTCGAGCCGGCGCACCGTGGAGGAGGTGTGCGAGCTCCTGCGCGACGAGGGGCTTCTCGCCACGCGCTACCACGCGGGCCTCTCGGCCGAGGAGCGCGAGCGCAACCAGGGGGACTTCCTCTACGACCGGGCGCGCGTGATGGTGGCCACCAACGCGTTTGGCATGGGCATAGACAAGTCCAACGTGAGCTACGTCGTGCACTACAACCTTCCGCTCTCGCTGGAGAACTACTACCAGGAGGCGGGGCGCGCCGGGCGCGACGGCACCCACGCGGACTGCCTTCTGCTCTACTCCCCCGGCGACGTTCACACGGCGGAGTTCCTGCTCTCGCGGAGCGAACCGCGCGAGGGGCTCACGCCCGAGCAGGTCGAAGCGCTCGCCGAGCGCGACGCCGAGCGGCTGCGCCAGATGGTCTTCTACGCCACCACCACCGAGTGCCTGCGCGCCCACATCCTGCGCTACTTTGGCGAGGAGGCGCCGGCCTACTGCGGCAGCTGCGGGAACTGCCTCACGGACTTCGAGGAGGTGGACGCCACCACGGACGCCCTCAAGGTGGTGAGCTGCGTGGCGCGCGTCGCCCAGCGCGGGCGCAGCGTGGGGGCCACCATGATCGTGGACGTGCTGCGCGGATCGCGCGGCGAGAAGGTCCTGCGCCGGGGCTTTGACACCCTCTCCACCTACGGCATCATGGCCGACGTCCCCGTCGCGCGCGTGCGCGCCATCATGGACGAGCTGGTCTTCCGCGGCGTCCTCGCGCGCACCGGCGGGGACTACCCCACGATCGAGCTCACCGGCCTCTCGGGCCCCTTCCTGCGAAGGGAGGCGCCCTGGGACGAGCCGTTCGTCCTCAAGGTGGCCAAGGGCGCCCCGCGCGTCGCGCGCGTCCCCGCAGCCCCCGCCAAGACCCGCGCCGCCACCGACGTATCCGAGCTGGACGAGGCGGGGCAGGAGCTCTACGCCCGGCTCTCCGAGCTCAGGGGCGAGCTCGCGCACGAGCAGGGCGTGCCGTCGTACTTCATCTTCTCCAACGCCACGCTGGTGGACATGTGCGCCAAGCGTCCGAGAACCGCCGACGAGCTGCTCGCCGTGTCCGGCGTGGGCGCCAAGAAGGCCGAGCGCTACGGCGACGTCTTCCTCGAGAAGATCAACGGCTCCGACCGACGGGGTTGACGGGGTTGACAGATTCCCCGGGCTGACAGATTCCCCGGGTCAAACTGTCAAGCCCGACAGGCTTGACAGATTGAC
>CALUJT010000132.1 GCA_944321005.1 uncultured Atopobiaceae bacterium
GTCCCGGCGTTCGACTGCGCCGAGTTCGCGCCGCGCCGCACCCGCTACTGCGTGCTCATCCCCATCATCAACGAGGGCGAGCGCATCGTGCGCGAGCTCGAGCGCGCCCGGGCCGCCGGCGTCTGCCGCGACGCGGACGTCATCATCTGCGACGGCGGCTCCACGGACGGCTCCACCGCCCATGACGCGCTGCGCGCCCTGGGCGTCAACACGCTCCTGGTGAAGCGCGGCCCCGGACGGCAGGGGGCGCAGCTGCGCATGGGCATCTGGTTCGCCCTCGAGCGCGGCTACGAGGGCGTGGTCACCGTGGACGGCAACAACAAGGACGGCGTGGAGGCCGTGCACGACTTCCTCGCCCGGCTGGACGAGGGCTACGACCTCGTGCAGGGCTCGCGCTTCGTGCCCGGCGGCGTATCGGAGAACCTGCCGCTCTCGCGCAGCCTGGCCGTGCGCCTCGTCCACGCCCCGGTGATCTCCCTCACCGCCGGGCAGCGCTTCACGGACACCACCAACGCCTTCCGCGCCTACTCGCGCCGCTACCTCACCGACGAGCGCGTCCAGCCGCTGCGCGAGGTCTTCCAGGGCTACGAGCTCCTGGCGTACCTCTCCACGCGCGCCCCGCAGCTCGGCATGAGGGCCTGCGAGATCCCCGTGAGCCGCGTGTACCCCAAGGCGGGGAAGACCCCCACCAAGATAAGCCCCATCAGGGGGAACCTCGAGCTCATGCGCGTCCTTCTCGCCAACGCCCGGGGCGCGTACCTGCCCGACGGGGCCGCGCCCTCCCGGGGCTAGGCCGCCCGGGCGGGGGCGGGGTCGAGCGGGCGCGCTCCGAAAACGCGCCCTCTGCCCGAACACGCTCGCGTTTGCCCAGTTGGAGTCCATCGCATCGCGCAAAGGGCGCGTTTCTGCCGCCCGTCCGGGCCGCGCCGACGGCCCCCGCAGGAAAGGTTCTGACCACATGATCAACAAGCTCTGGGAAGCAGCCCGCAGGAACGGCACGACAGGCTCCGTCGCGCCCGCGGCGCGCGCGTGGGCGCCCGTGGCCTGGCTCGCCGGCTCGAGCCTTACCGCGCGCGTCTGGGCCGTGCTCGTGGCCCTCGTGGTGGCGTGCGGGGCGTACCAGGGCGGTCTGCCCCCGCTCTCCCCGAGCGCCCCCACCTCGTTCGACGACCGCGTCATGGGGCAGGCGCTCGCCTCGGGCGCGGACGTCAACGCGGACATAGCGCTCTACTACGGCTTCTTCGCCCTGGCGGCGGTGGCGGGCGTGGCCGCGCTCGCGCTCGCGACGTCGCTCGAGGGGCTCGCGAGCGGGCGTGCCGAGAAGGGCCCGAGTGCCGAGAAGGGCCCGAGTGCCGAGAAGAACGGTGAGGCCGCGGCCGACCCCGCCGCCGCGGACCTCCTGGGCGCCGCGCGGGAGTACGGATACGCGGGCGTCTTTCTCGCCGCGCTCGTGCCCCTGCTGGGGGCCGAGCTCTGGCCCGCCCTCGCGTGCCTCGGGCTCGCCACCCTGCACTACGCGCTCGGCGTCGCGCGCCCGCGCGGCGTCCCCGCCACGACGGGCCTCGTGCGCGCGGCCCTCATGTGCGCCTTTCCGCTGGGCGTCTTCGCGTACGTGTCCGGCGTGCTCGAGGGCACGTGGGCGTGTGCGGGAGCCCTTCTGGCCGTGGTTCTTCTCGCCGTATTGGCGGGCCTTTCGCTCTGGCTCTGGCGCGGGCGGCTGGGCCGCGACCTCGGCCGCCTGACGGAGGCGCTCTCCGTCGCGGCGCTGCCGCTGCTTGCCACGGGCATCGTGAACTCGGTGGCGCTCGAGGCCAAGAACGTGCTCGCGGTGCGCGGCCTTCTCGACGACCCGCGTCCCTATGCCGTCTACGTGGCGATCGTGTGCCTGGGTGCCGTCGCGTCCGGGGCGCTGCTCCTGCGGGAGGCCCGCCGCGAGGGGGGCGCGTCCGACGCCCGGGAGGCCCGGCTCGCGCGCTGGGGGTGGGCGCTTCTCGTGCTCATGGTCCTTCTCTGCGCCTACCAGCCCCCGGTCCTTGCGGAGTACGGCAGCGAGTACTTCGAGAGCGCGAACCACGGCCTCGCACTCTACGCGCTCTTCCAGCACGGGGAGCTCCCCCTCGTGGAGAACTTCGACGCGCACATGCTGGCCAAGGAGGTCGCGGGGATCCTCTACTACCTCCTCAACCCGTACGAGCCCTGGGCGTCCTCGGTCTACAACGGCCTCGTGTGCGTGCCGGTGGTGTTCCTGCTGGAGCGCTCGCTCGCGCGTCTCGTCTCCGAGCGCGCGGCCGCAACGTGGGTGCTGCTCTGCCCGCTCTTCTGCGTGAGCGTGGGGGCGCGCCCGCTCGCGGGGTCGCTCGGGTACGCGATCTTCCCCCTCATGGCCATCTGGGGGGCGCTCCGCCGTCCGGGCTGGCGCTCCTACGGCCTCTTCTGCGCCGTCATGGTGCTCACGTGCCTCCTGGGGCTCGACGTGGGGGTGTCCTCCATCTTTGCCGCCGCCGCCACCTTCCTCGTGGCCTGGGCGCGCACGCGCGACGGCGTGCGCATCGGCCGGCTGTTCGCCACGGGGGCGGCCACGGTGGCGCTTGCGGGCCTGGCGTGGGTCGCGCTCTGCGCCGCTCGCGGCGTGGACCCGCTCTCGCGCCTCGCCGAGTTCGTGGCGCTCGCCGCCTCCAACGCGAACTGGGCCACCTACCCGGTGGGCGACGCCGAGTCGCTCGCCACCACGCTCTGCTACGTCGCGCTGCCGCTCGGGACGCTCGTCCTCGTGGCCTGGCTCGCCGTCTTCGCGCGACCGCGGCTGGGGGACGTGCTCGTAGGGGAGGGCGGCGCCCGCGGGGCCGCTTCTGCCCGCGGGGTCTCTCTCGCTCGCAGGGCCCCGCTCGCCGAGGCGCCCCGCGAGGTGCGCGCTGCCGCGGCCTGGGCGGGCGCCCTCTTCTTCGCCTGCTTCTACCTCGCCAACCTCAGCCGCGGCATCGTGCGCCACAACCTCTCCGAGGGCGGGGGAGGCTCGCTCCTCTCCACCTTCGGAGCGGCCGTTCTCTGCGCCGTGCTCTACGTCCGCCTCTCGCGCGGGACCCGCCGCCCCGAGGCCTTTGCGGGCATGGTGGCGGCGAGCGCGCTCGTGTGCTCCCTCATGGGCCTCGTGGCTCCCGCGGGCGCCGAGTACCTCGCCGGCTTCCCCTCGGAGATTGGCCGCGCGGCGGGGAAGTGGTCCTCCGTCGAGCAGTACAAGGAGAGCCCCGCCGCGGGCACGCGCGTCGAGGGGTCGGACGCGGACGACGCTGCCATGAAGGCCGTGCTCGACGCCACGCTCGAGCCGGACGAGACCTACCTCACCCTCTCCAGCAAGGACTTCCTCTATGCCATCGTGGACCGTCAGAACCCGCTCTACGCCAATCAGTCACCCCTCATGCTGAGCGGCGACGCCTCGCAGGAGTACGCGCTCGAGGAGATTGCGGACGCGGAGTGCGTCTACGTCCTCATGCCCCGTGACGCCTGGCCCACGGCGGACGGGATCGACGTCACCTTCAAGTACTACCGGCTGGCCGAGCTCGTCTTCGAGCGCTACGAGCCCTTCCTGCGCGTCGACGGCGCGGACTACGACGTCTGGTGCCTGAGCGCGCGGCGAGACGAGCTCGAGCGTGAGCTCGACGCGGCCCTCGCGGCCGGCGCCTTCGAGGGCGTGGCGGGCTGGTCCTACGTGGAGGGCTACGACCCGGCCGTCTCCGGCGAGCTGGGGCAGATCCCGCAGCTCTGGGGCGAGCGCGACGAGAAGGACGCGTGGGGGAGCACGGCGGTCACGTCCGAGGCCCTCGACGCCGCGCGGCTCAAGCTCGAGGCGGACGACCCCGTCACCCTGGAGCTCTCCGAGACCGCGGGCGGCGAGCCCGCCTACCTCGCGCTGGACCTGGAGGCGGCCGAGGACGGGACGCTCCTTTTGGCCTTCGCGGGCGAGGACGCGGCGCAGCCCCGCTCGCTCTCCCTCGACGTGAGCGCCGGGCGCCACCGCTACCTCGTGCGCGTCTCCGGCTACTACGAGTGGTGGCGGGGCGACGTCTCCTCCGTGGACCTCAGCTGCACGGTCGACGTCACCATCCACGAGCTCACCGTCCGCGAGGGCGACTGACGCCGTGCGCCCTCCCATAACGGATTCGCGCCGCACTGCTACAATCGACCCGTATGGGTCGCGGCGCTGAGAGGACGACATGGCTACCATCACATCCGGAAACTTCACCTTCACGGACACCTCCATCGAGGGCGTGAAGATCGTGGACGTCAAGAGCTACGGGGACCGTCGCGGCTACTTCATGGAGACCTACAAGCGCCCCGACTTCGTCGCCGGCGGCATCGACTGCGACTTCGTCCAGGACAACCAGTCCTCCAGCGTGCGCGGCGTCCTGCGCGGCCTCCACTTCCAGATAGAGCACCCGCAGGCCAAGCTCGTGCGCGTGGTGCGCGGCGCGGTCTTCGACGTGGCCGTTGACCTGCGCCCCGGCAGCCCCACGTGGGGCAAGTGGGAGGGCGTCGTCCTCTCCGCCGAGAACCGCCGCCAGTTCTTCGTCCCGCGCGGCTTCGCGCACGGCTTCCTCGTCCTCTCCGACGAGGCGGAGTTCTGCTACAAGTGCGACGACGTCTACCACCCCGGCGACGAGGGCGGCCTCATGTGGAACGACCCCGCCATCGGCGTGGAGTGGCCCGCGCTCGAGGGCGACGACGCCTTCGACCCCTCCAAGCTGGTTCTCTCCGACAAGGACCAGGTGCACCCGCCGCTGTCCTCGCTGTCCTAGGAGGCGCCCGCCCGGGCGCACGCACCCAACCCGAAAGGCCCATCCGCATGCACATCAAGATCTCGGGCATCTGCCGCGGAAGCGAGAAGATCTTCGCGCTCTGCTCCGTCCCCACGCTCCAGGAGGGCGCGGCCCTCTCCGCCTCCGCCGTCACCGAGGACGGGCGCCCCGTCCCGTGCCTCGTCGTGCCGTACGAGGGGGACGAGGAGGGGGAGTCCGGCACCGCCGACGCGGGGGCCTCGGGCGTCACGCAGTTCGTCTGCATCGTGCCCATCGTGCGGACGGCCCATTACAAGATCTCCGTCAGCGCCGGGGGAGACTCCGGCGAGCTCACGCTCTCCTCGTCCCGCGCGGCGTGGGAGTCGCGCCTCAACTACCGCATGCGCCCGGAGCTCAGCTCCCGCCTCAGGGACTACGACAAGAAGGCGACGCAGCACGCGGCGCGCATCGAGTTCTCCCAGTGCGTGGGCGGAGCCGGCGCGAACGTCCTGCGCGGCGCCGTGTCCGTGCCCCTGCGCGAGGACAACGACCTCGAGGTCACGTGCTTCACGCAGGACCTCGAGCCCGTCCCCTTTGACTACGTGGTCATGGGCACGTCCGTGGCCCAGGCAAACCCCGAGGCCGCCCTCAGGGGCGCGGGCGCGGAGCCCTTCGAGGACCGCCGCGTCATGCAGTTCTCCTCGCGCTTCCCCCAGACGGTCCAGAGCTACCTCTTCGTGGTGAGGGACCGCAACCACCCCGAGCTCGACACCTTCGAGGTGCTCTTCGCGGACTGGTACCGCGGCCTCGTGGAGGGCACGGCCGAGATCATGCGCCACGCGCAGATAGACCCCGGCTACCAGGGGTGGTTCGACGCCCGCCGCGACTCCGAGCGCGCGCTCGCCGCCCAGGCGGCCTACCCCTTCGAGGAGCGCCCCACCTTCAGCATCGTGGTGCCGCTCTTCAACACGCCCGCGAAGTTCTTCTCGGAGATGGTGGAGTCCGTGCGGGCGCAGTCCTACCCCGAGTGGGAGCTCGTGCTCGTGAACGCCAGCCCCGAGAACGCCGAGCTCGCCGGGCTCGTGGCCGCCTCCGCACGCGAGGACGCGCGCATCAGGGTGGTCACGCTCGAGGAGAACCTCGGCATCTCCGAGAACACCAACGCCGGCATCGCCGCGGCAACGGGCGACTTCGTGAGCTTCTTTGACCACGACGACGTGCTCGAGCCCTCCATCCTCTTCGAGTACGCCCTCGCCGTGAACGAGCGGCCCGACACCGACCTCCTCTACTGCGACGAGGACAAGCTCCTGCCGGACGGCACGCTCTCCCAGCCCTTCTTCAAGCCGGACTTCTCCATTGACCTGCTGCGCAACAACAACTACGTGTGCCACATGCTCACGGTGCGCCGCAGCCTGCTGCAGGAGATCGAGCCCAACACCCGCGAGTACGACGGCGCCCAGGACCACAACCTCACGCTGCGCGCCTCCGAGAGGGCCCGTCACGTCGCCCACGTGGCGCGCGTGCTCTACCACTGGCGCATAAGCCCCACCTCCACGGCGGGCAACGCCGGCACCAAGTCCTACGCCTCCGAGGCGGGGCTGCGCGCCGTGCGCGAGCACCTCGAGCGCGTGGGCCTTCCCGCCGAGGTCTCGCTCGCGGACCGCCCCTTCACCTACCGCGTGATCTACGACGTGCCCGCGAGCCGCCCGCTCGTCTCGATAGTCATCCCCCCCACGGACCACGCCGACCTTCTCGGCCGCTGCATCGACTCCATCCTCGAGAAGAGCACCTACGACAAC